>JAFGAM010000133.1 GCA_016933675.1 Candidatus Anaeroferrophillacea bacterium | reverse complement strand
CCTGGTTGAGGTCATATGCCGAGGCACCGCCAACCAGGTCCAGAACTTTGGTGAATTCAATGGCGGAATACAGATAATCGCCTACATCAAGCGCATTACTTCCATTGTTATCTACAAAATACTCCAGGTTGTCATCCTCGAACTGGGTTCCCGGCAATTGCGGGGTTCCCCGATACATCGGAAAAGAGTAAGCAAAGGCGCTGCCCGCAAACAGAACCATGAGTGCCACGAGTGCAAGTACCTTTTTCATGTCGAGTCCCTCCCAAAAATGTTAGCCCAAAAGTGTCAGCCGAATCCAGAATCGCTCTCCCGGCAACGATTTATCTACCGGTGTTCCTTAATGCAACTAGAGTGCCATAAAAAATATGTGCATGATTTCAAATGGTTACAAAATATACTTATCAACCGGCCGCAAAGTGTCAAGAATTCCGACAAAACCGTCTATCTCCATGGTGGGGGCAGACAGATATCCGGGGCAAGGTCATTTTCCTCAGGCGGACTTCAGGTTCACTCGCCCGGCACAGCGGGACAACCACTTTTCTACCCCGTCTCGAGATCATCGACAGCGGTTTCCGCCGGGGCGGCGGCAAGCCGGGCGCTGAAGCGGTTCACCCGCACCCCCAGTGCCGTGGTTCGGGAATAGTCGCAGGAGACGATGTCGAGCATGGTCTGCAGTTTATGTTCGCGCACCGCCGCCGGCGTGCGGACGCCGGCGCAGTAGAACATCAGGAAGTGTTCGTCGGAAAGGTCGGTGGGAATCTCCAGCTCCCGTTCCACCCGCCGGCGGAAATCGTTGCAAACGGCAAGTAGCTCGGGAAACGAACGGCCGTCGAGGCTGACGTCCAACGGCGGCCACAGGTGCGGCGGCTTGTAGAGGACGTACTCATAGTTCATCGCCTGGGTGATGACATCCTCCTTGAGCTTGAAGCCGTAGTGCTCACGCCGGTTGTACCACGCGGTATGGAGGAACGGCCCCGGGGGCGTGATCATCACCGAGTCCGGCCGCGTCGCCCGCAGCAGGGTGAGGTTGTCGACCTCCACCTCATCCAGGGTGACCCTACCCAGGAGCGGCGGCGGGTAGATCAGCGCCAGGCTGATGAACACCTTCTTCCCGGTGGCCGCCTCCGCCCGGCGGATGGCGCTGAAGGTCGCAATCACGTCCGCCGCCGTCACCCCCTTGTTCATCACCGCTTCATTGATGAAGTCGTTGCCGCACTCACCGCCGATGAACACCGCCCGCAGGCCGGCATCCAGCATGGTGGCGTAGAGTTCAACCAGTTTGTCGACCCGCTTTTCGGCGCCGCGGATGGCCCTGGACCCCATGCCGAAAACCACCGGCTGGCCGGCGTCGATAATCGCCTTGCCGATGCGGGCGCCAAACGTCGGCGGGGTGTCGGAACCGGCGAAGCGGAAGACGCCGATGCCCTGGCGCCGCATGGCGGCGATCTCGGCGACAATCTCGCCCACCTCGCGGGTAATGTAACGCGGGTAGAAGTGGCTGTGGACGCAGAAGCTGCACTTGCCCCAGTCGCAGCCGAGGGAGTCGACCACCACGTGAATCCCGACCTTGCCGGGGGTATCGTCGTAGCGGGGCACGCTCTTGTGACAGTGGCCGGACAACTCCCGCACGGCGGTTTTAACCGGTTTCCCGTCGCGGCGGTAGATAAGGTTCTCGATCTCCCCGGCGACACCGGCAGCGGTGATTTCCTTTACCACCTCCGCCTTGCGCCAGTTGTCGGCATGGCGGTCGACGATATCCAGCACCGCTGCAAGGGCGTATTCACCTTCGCGGACGATGCCGAAGTCGGCGGCGCAGGCCGCCATCAGGCGCTCCTCGTAGAGGGTGACATGGTATCCACCCACCAGGGTCAGCACCTCCGGTAGCCGCCGGCGGATGCGTTCCAGCATCGTACTGGTGTTTTGAAACGCCTCGCCGTACCAGACCTTGATGCCGATAACCCGGGTGCCGGCAACGGCAAGTTCGTCCACCAGGGCGTCCATACGCCGGTTCAGCCGTTTTTCCTGAATCCGGGACAGCAACCCCTGCAGCGGCAGGGTGATGGCGCCCAGGACCTTGCGGGCGGCACCGTCATTCATCCCCATGAGCGTACCGTACAGCCCCCGGAGCGGCCGGGCGAGCCACAGGGGGGAGAGCTCCTGGAAGGAATCGTCCCGCGCCCAGTCGATCACCCGGACGCCGTGGCCGCGTTCCTCCAGGTAACCCTTGAGAGTGCCGATGCCGTTGTCGAAAAAGGTGTCGCTGATGGACCGGCGCCGGGCGGCAATGGAGTTCAGCAGAACCAGGTGCGCCATCCTTACATCCCCTTCCTGTCGATGGAACCGTAACCGTTGCCGTCTATCGACCGGCACCGTAACAGCTCCAGATTCGCGGCGCTTCCCTGCTCGTGGAAGACATACAGAGAGGAAGTCCACCGCAAGATTCAGTGGGCGGCAAAACAACTGAAGCTACCGTTACGCGAAGCGAAGCCGGCCCATTTGCCGGCTTCAGCCACCCGCAGGTGGACGGCAGTCCTCGACCGCCGCCGCCAGCAACCGGCGCCCGAGTTTGCCGAGGTTCGTGACCGGAAGCGACGAACGAACATCGATATGCACCGGAACGAGTTCCCCCGGCAGGCGCGGTTCACACCAGTCGACGATGCGGCGGCGAATCTCCGCCGGCAGCGGGGCTCCACCGGCGTGCGGCGGCCACCCGGCGTCGTCCCCGGGCACCACCGCGAGGTGCAGTTCCCCGGCGGCGCGAAAGGCACAGCAGCGCTCGACGAAGGGCAGCTCGTAGACCACGTCTTCCAACTCCAACGCGAAACGCCCGGTGAAACCGTCGTTGCCGGCAATCACCTCCGTATCGCGGCCGAAGATGTAAAGAAATCCGACATCATCCAGCCGACCGTAGTCATCGGTCCGGAACCAGCCGTCGTGAAAGCGAAGCTCGTTTTCCTCCGCCGGCCACAGGTAGCCGGCGGAGCGCGCCGGGCTGCTGATCTCGATGCGACCCGTGGTACCGGCCGGCACGGACGTGCCGTCACGATCGACTATCCGGACCGCGACGCCCGGCACCACCGGCCCGCAGCTCGACAACCGACCGTCGTTCGTATCGACGCCGCCATCCGGCCCCGGGATTTCACCGGCGGCACGCCCACACCCGCCGGCAGCCGTTCCGGTGCCGCTCGCGATGGCCGCACGGTAATGCTCCGGCCGCAGCATGGCGATGGGGGGCAGCATCTCCACCATGCCGTAGCCCATGAACACCCGCGGTCCGAAAAACGCCACCGCCTCCCGAAACCACCGGCGCGGCAGGCGCTCGGTACCGGTGATTATCTGTTCGACGCCGGGGAGGGTCTCGCCGTGCCGCCGGCACCATCCCAGCAGCTCTATCAGCCAGCTCGGCGTCAGGTAGAGGCGGTTGACCCCGTGCGCACGGATCGCCGCCGCCAGGGCGGCGGGATCGAAGGGCCCCGGGAAAAGCACTACCCGGATGCCGCCCAGCAGGGTCGGCAGAAAGGTGGTGGAGCCGGCGGTGGCCAACGGCAGGGTGGAGAGGAACACCGCCTGGTCGCGGCGGCCGATGACACTGCCGGCAAGGATCAGATAAAGACTTTCGATCCAGCTTGCATTGGTCAGCCGGATGATCTTGGGCAACGGGCTGGTGGTACCCGAACTGGTGTTGAGGGTTGCGACCGGGGCTTTTTCCTCATCGCCGGCTTCTGCCGCCGTCCGTTCGACCGCAAGGTGTTTTACGGCAAACCTTTCGGGCTCATCGCCGCACCCAATCCCGGCAAGGATGCCCCGCCAGCGGGAAATGTCGATATCGATTACCGCCGCAGAACGCGAAACCGGGGTCGCCGGGGGAACGCAACCTGCCGGCGCCGCCGACTCCCCTGCCGCTACGGCACCGACAGGTGAACCGACCCCTTCCGCCGCACCGGGTCCGGAAAAGATCGCCGCCGGGTCAACCTCGGGGTGGAGGTCGGCACCCCGAAAGATAAACAGCCGCGCCCCGGACACCGCCGCCAGATGCCGCACCGCCGCTGGCGGCAGGCCCGGCTCGAAGGCAAAAAACACCATGCCGGAAAGGTGGCAAGCGGCCCGCACGACATAACCGTCCGGGCAGTTGCGGGCGGCAAACATGACCACTTCCCCCGGCTGCATCCCGCGGCGCGCGAAGAAGCCGGCCAGCCGGTCGGCACGGCGCGCCAGTTCTCCGAAGGTCACCGCCTCGCCGCCGCCGGCCGGCACGAGGAACACCCGGTCACGCCACCGCCGACAGGCCCAGCGCACCACCGCCGCCGGGGTCCGCAGCCCCTTGAATCGGCGCAGGTACCAGATCAGCACGGCAGACGGAATGTTTTTCATGGTCGTTTCACCCCCACCATCAACAACGCCGGCAGCACCAGCACGTCGCACAGCAGCGCCGTGACCATGATCACCGCCGACAGGAAACCGAACTGCGCCGTGGGTACGAAGCCGGAACATGTAAGGATGCTGAAAGCTATGGCCAGCATCGCCGAGGTGATGGTCATCGGCACCCCCTTGACATACAGCGCCCCGGGCACCGCCACCGGCACCGGCTGCCCCGCGGCGCGGTTCACCCGGTACTGGTGCAGAAAATGGATCGTATCGTCGACGGCAATGCCGATGGCCACCGCCGAGATGACCGCGGACGAGGTGTTCAGCGGAATTTTCAGCAACCCCATGAGGCCGAGATTGAAAAGGATCGGCAGCGCATTGGCGACAATGGCCAATAGCCCCAGCTGTACCGATCGCAGGGCGGCGAACATGATGGCGAAGACCACCACCGCCGCCAGGGCGAGGCTGTAGACCTGGCTGTCGACGATGCGTTTTACCAGTTTGTTGGCAAGAAAGGTCTTGCCGGTGACGCGGATGTCGAGGCCACTGGCCGCCGTCTCCGTGCGCAGAAACCGCCGGATGGCATCGATACGCTCCTTGAGCCGGCTGGACAGATGTTCGGTGGTCCGCGCCGAAAGCCGGGTCCAGCGGTAGTCGCGGTCGACAAAGTTGTAGAGTTCGTCGCCGCCGTAGAGGAGCATATACTGGGCCGTCATGGCGCGGTTTTCCGGCAGCCGGTAAAAGGCGGGGTCATCGTTGTGGAACGCCTGGTTCAGTCGGAAGAGAAAATCGTTCATCGTCAACACGCGGGACACCGACGGCAATCCGGCGACGAAGGCGGCGGTTTTTTCGACCACCGCGAGGTGGCGCGGTTCCAGGAAGGCATCGCGTTCGGCGGCACGGAAGGAAATCTCCAGGGTGTTGACTCCGCCGAGACGCTCATCGATAAAGCGCATATCGCCGGCAACCCGGCTGTCATGGCGGAAATATTCGATCAGGTTGGTTTCCACCTGTAGCGAAAAGACCCCCGCCACCGCCGCCCCGGCCAACACCAGGGTCACCATGATCACCGGCAGCCGCAGTGCCGGCAGCCGCAACCCCAGCCGGCGATAGAAGCGGGAGATGGCGCCGTGCTCAACCATGGAGATCCGGCGCAAGCCGGGGCGGTGTCGCAGCAGGATGACGCCGAGGGGCAGAATGGTCACCGAGAGCATGAATTCCGCCATCATGCCGCCGGCGGCGGCGAGCCCGAAATGGCGAATAGGCGGAATGTCGCTGATACCCAGCGAGGCGAAGCCGGCCGCGGTGGTGACGCTGGTCAGCAGGCAGGGGATCCACAGGTTCTCGACGGTGGCGCGCATCACCTCCGGCAAGGACGCCGTCCGCCGGTCGCGCTGAAGAAACTCCGTCAGGATGTGCACGCTGTCGGAAGCCACCAGGGCCATGATCATCGGCGGCAGGATGGCGGTCATCGGGCACACGGATCCGCCGACAAGGTAGAGCAGCGCCATGGTCCAGGTGAGGGCGACGGAGATGTTCGCCAGCGCCAGCACCACCGCCGTCCCGTTGCGTAAAAACCAGTAGAACAGCACCAGCAGCACCAGGTAGGTCAACGGTATGAAGCGCACCAGGTCGCGCACCATGGAGCGGCTCATGTTGACCTCGGTGACCAGCCAGCCGGCGACATGGAACCGCTCCGGCGGCAGCGGACCGTCCGCCGGCAGCCGGTCGATTACCGCCCGGACCCCGTCCAGCAGGCGGGCGTCATAGCCGCCGTCGCCGGGATGCATGCGGGTACGGATGAGAAACAGGGTGGCGGAACCGTCATGATTCACCAGGTTGCCGCAG
The DNA here is from genome assembly GCA_016933675.1 of Candidatus Anaeroferrophillacea bacterium. Lineage (GTDB taxonomy): Bacteria > Desulfobacterota > Anaeroferrophillalia > Anaeroferrophillales > Anaeroferrophillaceae > JAFGAM01. Next base: position 9,170 of record JAFGAM010000133.1, on the reverse strand, counting down.
ACAAATCTGCATTCCAGGGCGCTGCGGCCGACGGCCGCGGCGGCGGCATCGTCGGCGGGTAGTTCGTCGATCAGCGGCGCCACCATGATGTCGCCGTCGCCACCAAAGATTTGCTCGACATTGGTAAGGCTGAGTACCTCCCGCACCTCGGGAATCGCCTCGAACTCCGTCGTCAGGCGGCGAACGAAGGCCAGCCGGTCGGGGGTAAAGAGGTCGGGGGCATTGAAACCGACAACAAGGAACTCGTCCTCGCCGAAACAATCCTTGTATTGTTCGTAAAAATGCAGGTCGGGGTCGCGCTCGATGATCAACGATTCCAGCGAGCTTTCCACCGGCAAACGGGTGCAGAGGAAGCCGCACCCGGCGGTGAGCAGCAACAGAACGGCAAGCACCGTCCACGGACGGGCGAACAGGAAGCGAAGGTAACGGCGCCTGATACGGCCCTCACCCACCGGCACCCCTTTCAGCCGGCAAAACGGTCGGCGAGCCGCGGATACTGTTCGGCCAGGAAGGCGCGGCCGGCGGGTCGCAGGCGGGCGGGAAGATCAGGTTCGTGGCGAAGAAGGTAGTCGATCACATCGAGGTTGCGCACGAAAGGATCCCGACCATTCTGGCGCGGCCGGTTCTGTACCAGCGTCAGACCGGGAGCAATCTCGCCAACCGTGTGGGCCATACGCTCAAAATATGAATAAAGATCGGCATCGAACTCGACCCGGCTGTAGGTATCCTTCAACCGCGCCTCGAAGCCGTGCAGGTCGATGTGCAGCGCCACCGCCGGGGCGTCGACCTTGGGAAAATGGCGTTCATGTCCGAATTGTTCGAAGAGAAAAATGTTGCGGTAGAACCGCACGTGTTTGGGATTGACGGCGATGCAGATATCATCGATACCCAGGTAATTGGCATACCAGTACGCCACCCGGGCAAGGTACATGAAAAGGTTGCGCCAGCGGAGGTTCGCAGGAGTAACCAGGGCCGACATCTCCACCAGGCGGCGGCCATGCTTCCGCAGGGCATCGAGTTCCGGTCGGTAGATGGCGTCCATGGGCAGGCCGAACTCAGGGGTGTCGGTGATCATGGTCAGGCTGGAAATGACCGTAAGATAGGTTTTGGCAACGAACACCGCGGTTTCCGGCAGCAGGGTGTAATGATCGTAGAGCATGCCGTGAGGCCGCGGCGCATTTATATAGCCCAGCTTCAGGTACGAGTCATGCAGCAGGGTGAAGGCCTGGCGGTGCTCGTCAATGGTTTCCGCCATCTTGATAGCCGGTCGGTCCAGCTCAGCGAGATGGTCCTTCTGCAACTGGGAACGCCGGATACGAACGGTGCGCCGTTGATCATCCTCGTTGACGGTTTGATCATTGCCGGGATCGTATTTCATCGCAAGATTCATGGCGTCGGCCGCAGTGATATGATGTTGATCAATGGACGGTTATGATGTACCATAGCCGAACCGTGGGACATAGGCAAACCTTTACTGCAAAAAACCCCCTGCGAGCGGTATTTTTTCGGTAATATGCGGGAGAACTTATGGTATCCACCCCCAAAGCGGCATTTCTTTTCCCCGGCCAGGGGGCGCAGCGGCCGGGCATGTGCCGGGAGCTGTTTGACGGCTCGGCGGCGGTGCGGGAGCTGTTCGGCCGCGCCGCGGCGGTCACCGGCATCGATCTCGCGGCGCTGATGTTCCGCGGTACCGCGGAGGAACTCAGGGACACCCTCAACACCCAGCTTGTCACCCTGCTCTCGAACCACGCCCACTACATCGTGCTGCGGCGGGCGGGGGTGGAGCCGACACTGGTCATGGGGCACTCCCTGGGCGAGTACTCCGCCCTCATCGCCGCCGGGGTGTTCAGCTTCGAGCGCGCCCTGGAGGTTGTCGCCCATCGGGCGCGGGCGATGCGCGCCTGCCTGCCGGAAGCAGAAGCGAAAACGAAAGTGGAAACGGGAGTGGCAGCGGGGCCGGAAACCGCTGCGCACACTCCCGGCAGCAGTGGCGAAAACAAAGGGCCGACTCCATGCCCCACGAATCCCGCCGCCGCCGGCTACGGAAGTGCGGCAACGGGGAGCGTACCGGCGAAGACGACAGACCGGCGGACGCGGCCCGGCCACGAAGGTGACGATCAGCCGCTGCACATGGTCGCCGTCATCGGCCGACAGGCCATCGACCTCGACCGGCTTGAAACCATCTGCCGGGATACCTGCGCCGCCGACCCCGGCGAATGCGCCGAGATCGCCAACGACAACGCCCCCTTCCAGGTGGTCGTTTCCGGCACCACCGAAGCGCTGCGACAATTGAGCATCGCGGTGCGCCGGGAGCATCTGGGCAAGGTGATACCGCTGTCGGTGGGCGGTCCCTTCCATTCGCGCCTGATGGCCGCCGCCGGCGCGGAACTGGGCCGGTTGCTGGCCGAGGAGCCCCTCAACCCGCCCACATTGCCCCTTATTGCCAACATCACCGCCGCCCCGGTATCCGACACCGAGGAAATCCGCCGGCTGATGCCGCGACAGATCACCGCCACCGTGCGCTGGCGCGAATCCATCGCCGCCGCCGTCCACGGCGGTCACACCACCTTCATCGAATGCGGCAACGGCCGGGTGCTGACCAACCTGCTGGAAAAATCCCGCCACCTGAACCTGCTGCCGGCGGATATCGTCATCCTCGACCCCGACCCGCTCATCAAAAACTGTATTTCCAGCGCAGATAGATAAAATCATTGGCGTCATAGAACCCCATGAGGGTGTCTTCGGCGCCGCCGAAGACGTGACCGCCGAGACTGATATCGCCGAGCATCCTCGTAGCCCGGGTCAGTCGCGGGTGCCAGTACGATCCGCCGTCGGTGAGGCTCAGGAACCAGCGCAGATCGGCAATCCAGGTGCCGTGGGCGAATTCCCGGCGCAGCTCGCCGTTGACGGCGCTGTTATGACGGCGGAAATAGAGGATGCGGTCACTGTAGTCGTCGAGATACTGGTGCGAGACCTGGACATTGAGATACCAGTCGTTGACGCCGAGGTAGTCGAGCCCCAGCACCCCCTGCCAGACCGGCGAGGCGCGTGACCGCAGCGCATCGGTGAGGAACGCCCGGCGCCGGGCCCAGGCGGCCTCGCCGCGCAGGCCGAACAGCCCGGTGGTGGTTTCGAACTCCAGGCCGACGACGTGGTCGCGGCGGTAGGAAACATGGAAATCGTCGCCGGTGAAGGCGGCGCCGCCAAAGAGTGATGCCGCGTCGGCGGCGTCGAAGCTGCCCGACACCCGCAGGCCGGAAAACGGCGCCCGATAGAAGAACGGCTGCCGGTCGCGACCGGAGAAATAGCTCGCCGCCAGGTCGACGTCGCCGACAGTGGTTTCCAGCCGCAGGCCGTATTGACTGTTCTTAAGGGTGTTGGCCGGTTCGTGCTCCACCACGTCGATCCCGGCGATGGCCCCGTGCGCGGCGGGGGGCAGCGGCGCCGCCAGCAACTGTTCGCGGAAATGGCGGAAAATGGCCCAGTCGCTATCGAAGTAGTCGACCTCGGCGGGTTCGAAGAAGGGGATGAACACCCCCTCCACGGACCAGGTCGAGAAGAACCGGCGGGCGCGGAGCATCCAGGCGGGGGTTTTGCGCTCTTCCAGCTCGGGGACGATGAAGAGGCGGAAATCCTGCGGGTTGAGGACGTCCACGGGAGAGATCTGGTCGGTCTTGCCCCAGCGGACCAGTTGGCGTCCGGCGGTCACCTCCCACGAGCCGCGGCGCCAGCGCAACCAGGCCTCGAAGAGGTCGAGATCGCCGTCGTCGTAGGAACCGCCGCTGCCGGCCGCCGACAGGGCCTCGGCCTCGACCGACAGCACGCCGTCCCAGGCGGAGGATGTGGCGGCCGACGGCCCGGCGGAACCCGGACCCGCCGCGCCGCCGCGGCGGGATGACGGCCAGGCGAATTTGCTGTCGACGAAGAAACGCCCATAGCCCGCGCGACGATGCTCGCGGCCGGCGTTTTCATGCAGGTCGAGACCACCCCAGGCATCGATGCCGCCGTGCAGACGGATATCGGGCTGAAGCGGGGAGCGCTCCTCGGCGGTACGCGGCGGAGGCTGCCCGCCGGATATCTTCGCCACGGATTCGGCGGCAGACGGCGTTCGCGGCGCTGCGGCACTGCCTTTGACTATTGCTCCGTCGCCTGTTGCTCCGTTGCCTGTTGCTCCGGTAGCGGCCAACACTCCGGCCCCACCTCCGGCACCGGCGGCAGTCGTAGCTGACGGCCCGGTTCCGGTTTCCGAGATACCCGCGTTCGCGACAGAAATTTCCCCGGCCTTTCCACGTTCCGGCTTTTCCGCATCGGCAGAAACCACATCGACGGCGTCTGCGGTATCGACGGCGGATTCAGCCGGGGCTGCCATCCCGTTTCCGGTTCCAGTTGCCGTCGCACTCGCGTCGCCGGCGGCGGCCGGCGGTCGGGGTGCGGCGGCGGCAGCGGCGGTCCCGGCGGCGGCCCATGGACCCGACCCCATGAAACTGCAGAGCAGGCCGCAGCAGAACAGGCCGCACAGGAAAGAAAAGACGATTCTGTTTATCATTTCACGGGTAGTAGCGATACCTTTCACCTTTTGGGCAGTACGGTTCGGCATGCTTTCGGTAAAACCATCCGCCTCACCAGCTTTCCAGCTCGCGGGTGGTGAACCGATCCTCCCCGACGCCCCGGTTGTAGACAATGGAACGGATTTCCAGCACCGTTTCGTGGTCGTCCTTTTCATGCCGCATACGCACCCGCATCTCGGTCCAGATCCCGTCCACCCGCCGGCACGTCTCGACGGTATAGGTTTTGAGAGGCTTTTCGCCGCGGTCGAAATGCTCCGCCCGCATGATCACCCAGCGGTCGCGGGCCACCCAGCGGCGGACCATCCGGTAGGCCGATTTCACCCCGCTTTTCGGGGTGCTCTCGAGGATCAGGCAGGCGACGCCGTCCACCGCCGCGGCGCCGCTGAGCCGATGGTCGAACTGCTCCACCGGCCGGCGTTCGAGGTCTTCATAGAAGAAATCACTGTTGACAAAAGGCCGGCCTTTCTGGGAGGTGACGATGCGGCGGGTGCGCCGGAGCGCCGGCAGGTAGAGATACTGGGTCGTTTCACCGCCGCCTTCCTCCAGGGTAAGGAAGCCGGTACCGGCGATGTCGGGTGGTTCGGTAAAGCGAATGAGCGCCCGGCGGAGTCCGTCTCCGGTCATCATGGTATCGACAATCATCAGCCGTTCGCGCCGCCCGCCGCGGTGATCGATAAGAATCATCGCCGCCTCGGCATGGGAGTCGCGGCCCACGTCCCGGTCGTACACCAGGCGGGCGAGCTGTTCACCGGTCAGGTTATCGCCAGCGGCGGCAGCATCGGCATCACCGGCACCGGCAGCGCCGGCATTATTGGCGGCAGCGCCGGCATCACCGGCGGCGGCCCCGGCAATGCCGGCGGCAAAAACAACGGCGACAACGGCCGCCATTACCCAATAAAACATGGAGCCGCGACCGCGACCGCGGATCATTTCCCGGCATACTGCCGGCAACTGGTGTTTCATTGGCCTACGCCCCTCCGTTTTATGCCCCCGTCAGGTTTCCTCACTTCTGTTTCAACCCGAGATCGAGGTTGTGCTTTTTCAGCAGGTCGTAGAAGGTGGGGCGGCTGACGCCCAGATCCGCGGCGGCCTGGACGACGTTGCCCTCGACGCGCACCAACGCCCGTTCCAGCAGGCGGCGCTCCACCAGCGCCCGGGCTTCACGCATGGTCAAGCCTTCGAGGGCGGGGCCGAGGAGGAGGTCGGAACGCGGCGGCAGGACGGCAGCCTGATCTTCAACCACCGGCCGTTCCCGCCCCTTTAGGCCCAGGTCTTCGGGCTCGACCATCGGCGTCTCGGCCATGATCACCGCCCGTTTGACCTTGTTCTCCAGCTCGCGCACGTTGCCGGGCCATTCGTAGGCCTGCATGGCGGCAACCGCGGCGGTGCTCAGGCCCATGATTTTCTTACCCAGCTCCCGGCCGGTACGCTGAAGGAAGATATTGGCCAGCAGGAAGAGATCCTCGCCCCGGTCGCGCAGCGGCGGCAACGAGATACAGACCACCCCGATGCGGTAGTACAGATCCTCGCGGAAGCGGTCAACGGCGATGGCCCGCTCGATATCGACGTTGGTGGCCGCAACGACGCGGACATCGACGGCGATATCCTCGCGCCCCCCCACCCGCTGGATAACCCGTTCCTGCAGGAAACGCAGCAGCTTCACCTGCAGCGACGGCGGCATCTCGCCGATCTCGTCGAGAAACAGGGTGCCGCCGGCGGCGTATTCCACCTTCCCCTGCACCCGGACGTGGGCCCCGGTAAAGGCCCCCTTCTCGTGGCCGAAAAGCTCGGACTCCAGCAGGTTCTCGGGAATGGCGCCGCAGTTGATCGGGATGAAGGGCTGGTCGCGGCGCAGCCCGCGGTCGTGCAGGGCACGGGCCACCAGCTCCTTACCGGTGCCGCTGTCGCCGAGGATCAGCACCGGCACGTCGACGGTAGCCACCTTGCGGATGGTGGCGAACACCTCCTGCATGGCGGGGCACTGGCCGTAGATACCGGCCATGCCGCGGTCGCTGTCGGTGCGATCGGCGAGCAGTTGGCGGTTTTCCGCCTCGATGCCCGCCAGGTGAAAGGCGCGGGCGAGGATGACCCGAAGTTCCTCCAGGTCGATGGGCTTGTGGTAGTAGTCGTAGGCACCGATACCCACCGCCTCCAGCACCACGGCATGATCCTCGTTGCCGGAGATGACGATCACCTTGACCGTCGCGTCCGCCGCCAGAATCGCCCGCAGGCAGCGCAGCCCCTCGCTGGAGCCGTCGGCATCGGGCGGCAGACCGAGATCGAGGGTCACCACCGGTGGGCGGTGCTCAGTGAACATCATCAGCGCCTGATCGGCGCTTGCGGCCTGAAAGATCTTATAGGTCTTCCCCAGCCCCCACTTGAGCTGACGGCGGATCTCGTCGGAATCGTCAACAATCAGCAGCGGTTCCATATCTTATCCCGGAGCTTTCGCGAATCCATCCCCCGACAATGCTGCCGGGTTTGCGATTGGCTTTGACCCGAACATATGGCACAACGGGCAGGTATTGCAAGGGGAAACCACCGGCATGGACCAGGTAATGTAAAATTTTCCGACAGCAGCACGGGGCATTGAGAACGCGCCGGAAAAAACGCTGAGTCGGATCTGGTTTCCATAAAAAACCCGGCGCCAAAAAACCGCCGGGGAAGGAATTTAAAACACCGAAAGCATTGCCGTACCCGGCTATTTCCCCGATTCATGCTGCTGCGTAAACCGCTTCATCTCGGCGGTATATTCACCCTCCGGCGCGGCTTCCAGGGCCCGGGAAAAATACTCCCGGGCCTTTTCGGCATTGCCGAGCTGCCGGTGCACGGTGCCGAGATGATAAAGAATTTCCTCCCGACGCGGCGACACACCGACGGCCTGCTCCAGGGTTTCCAGGGCTTTCTCGTGGTCACCGGCCAGGTGCTGAAGCCACCCCAGCGTGTCGAGACAGGAGGCGTTACCCGGCTGCAGGCGGTCCGCTTTGGCCGCCAGTTGCAGTGCCTCCGGCAGATTGGTCCGCTGGCGGGCATAAAGCCAGGCCAACTGGTTGTAGCCCACAAATACATCCGGAAACAGCTCCACCATCCGCGTGTAGGTTTTTTCAGCGGCGGCGGGATCACCCGCGGATTCACTGGCAAGGCCATACTTGAGCAGCACCTCGAAATCCTGCCGCACCGCCAGGGCCCGCCGCAGGTAGTCCCGGGTCGCGGCCAGATCGTTGTGCCGGTAACTGAGCTCTCCGAGCAGTGCAAGCGCGCTGTAAAAGTTCTGATTCTCCGCCACGGCATCCCGCAGCCGCACCGCCGCCGCATCGAAGTCGTTGAGCCGGAGGCAGCACTGGGCAGCGACATAGTTCCACAGGCAAGCGAACGGCGGGTTGTTCACCCGCTGCAGCAGATCGAGAGCCGGGCGCGGAAACTCATTGAAATAGAGTACGGCGGCAAGGTTGAGGCGGGCAAAATCCGCTGTCGGTCCTTCCGGCACCGCGGTCGCCTCGAGGCCGTCGCAGCGATAGCCCGGCATGAAACCGGTTGCCGCGCACCACTGCTCCATCGCGGCATCCCGCCGCCCGGCGGCGGCAAGAAGATTGCCGGCCATGAACTCATACAACCTGACGGTAACGCGGATGGCGGCGGGTTGCACCGGCGCCGCGGACCCCGTCTCCTGCAGGCCGTCGAGGGCGAACAGGGCGAGGGGCACACCTTCGGTAGCCGCCGGCAGCCCCTCCAATTCCGCGAAGACCGTCCGTGCCTGGCGGAAATCTGCCGCGGCCAGCAGGGCCAGGGCGAGGGAATAACGGGTTTCGTAGGTTCGCGGCGCCGCCGCCAGCAGCCGCACCGCCGTTTCGGCATCCCCGAGCCCGAGGTGGGCGCGGCCGGCGATGAGCGCCGCGTCATCGAACTGCTTCGCTTCCATGCGCGCAACCAGATCGAGCGCCTCGCGGCAACGGCCCCGGCGCACCAGCAGCCGGCCCAGCCGGCCGGCGATGTGCCGGTTTTCCGGGTTGATCTCCAGCCCCCGCTGCAGCTCGCCGATGGCTCGGTCATGCTGCCCGAGTTCCTCATAGCACAGGGAGAGACCATAGTAGGCCTCGTCATAGCCGGGAAAGATTTCGAGTGCTTGACGGAGATGGGCGACGGCGCCGGCGGCATCACCCATGAAATACACGGTGACCCCCAGATTCGAATGCGCCGGGGCAAAAAGGGGGTTCAGCTCGATCGCCCGGGAGAAGGCATCGCGGGCCGCCGGGTATTCCTGCCGATCCAGATGCACCCGACCGATTATATTCCAGGGATAGGGGTGGCGGGGTGCGCCTTCGGCAGCGGCGCGGGCCTGCTCCAGCGCCGCATCGTCGTGTCCCCGGTGGAGTTCGACCAGGGCCATGGCCATGGGATAGCAGCTCGACCGGTCACCGGCCGCACGGGAGAGGACCATCGCGGCCTCTTCCGGCCGCTTTGCGGCGGCCAGCCAGAGAGCGCGGATATCCCAGACCCGGCGCTCCGTCTCCGGGTGCTTGATCAGTTCACCGGAGATGATACCGACCCGGTCCATGCGACCGTCGAAGAGGGCTTGTTCGAGACGTTCGATACTGATGTCGG
>JAFGAM010000132.1 GCA_016933675.1 Candidatus Anaeroferrophillacea bacterium | reverse complement strand
TTCACGCGGCCGACACAAAAATTGTCCCGGATACAGTAGCGGATATCATCGAGCCGCCCCTCCTGCGCCTTGCGCGGCGCATCGGGATCGGCGATCAGCGGCCGGACAACGCCCGCAACGGCCGCCTGCCCCTGGGCAACAATCTCGTCCGCCAGCGCCGGAAAGGCGATCTGGGTGGTGGCAATGGTGGGAATCGCCACCGCCCCGGTAATCGCCGCCGTCGCCTCGATGGCGAACTTCGTCGGGGTATGCATCGAGGCCAGCACCAGGTGCAGATTATAGTAGGTTCCCACGGCGATATCGAGAAAATCAACCATTCCGCTCTGTTCGAAGCGGCGGGCGAATTCCACCGATTCTTCAGGACCGATACCACCCCAGAACATCTCGTCGGCGCACAGCCGCAGACCGACGGTGAAATCGTTTCCCACCGCCGCCCGCACACTTTCCACGACCTCCAGCGGCAGCCGCATCCGGTTCTCCAGACTGCCGCCGTATTCATCTTCACGCTGATTGCTCATCGGGGACAGAAACTGGCGCAGCAGCGATTCGGGCCCCATGTCGATCTCGACCCCGGAGAACCCGCCCTCCCGGGCACGCTCCGCCGCCCGGGCGAAGGCATCCCGCACGACGGCAATATCCTCGAGTTCCATGACCTTGGCGGTTTCGCCGAACGCCACATCGGCCACGGCCGACGGCCCCCACACCTCGCGACGGGAAATACAACCGTTGCTCTGGAAACCATGATGGCAGAGCCGGGCACAGGCCGCGGTGCCATGGGCCTGGATCGCCTCGGTGAGCCGCCGGAAGTCATGCACCGTATCCGGTCCGTGGGCATTGATCATCGACGCCCACGGCCAGTCGCCGTCATGGATGGAGAATTCCCCGACGATGATCAGGCCGCAGCCGCCCGCGGCGCGGCGCCGGTAATACTCCACCAGCCGATCACCGATCCGGCCACCAGCGGCGAGGTTGGTCCGGTGGCCCAGGAAGCAGACCCGGTTCGGCAGAGTTTCCGCGCCGATCTTCAGCGGTCGGAAAAGATGCTCAACCATGCCGAACCGCACCCTCGAAATCGATGCCCAGGTTCATCAGGCATTCAGGATCGGGCATATTGATGTCGTGGTAGGTGTGATAGGCCATCGCCGGGCACCCGCCGCGGCAGACCTCGAACCGCGGGCAGTCAACGCAGGTTTCCACCTTGAGGGTGCGGAACTGCCGGAAAACCGGTGAATGGTTCCACATCTCTCGCAGGCCCGCTTCGCGGATATTGCCGACCAGAAAGGGCTTCTCCTGCATGAAGGCACAGGGATAGACATCCCCGGAAGGGGAGATGCAGCAGGTCATCTTGGCGGCGCCGCACATGTCCAGACCCTTGCGGCGGCGGTGCTCGGAGGTAAGGCTGAAGAACGAATCCCCGGTCCGCACCAGGTCGTGGCCATCGAGCCAGTCGGCGAAGGCCTCAAGCTGATACTTGTCGGGCCCCATGGTGTCCTTGCTGTCCTTGCCCCGACCGGAAGGACGGAAACGCGAAACCCGCAGTTCGGCACCGTAACCGGCGGCCAACTCCCGCAGGGTGTCCAACTGGGGGTAGCTGAAGCGGGTGAGTACGGTATTGATGCTGAAATCGACCCCCTGACGGGACAGGCACTCGATCGCCCGGATGATCCGGTCGTAGGTTCCCTGGCCCCGGATCATGTCGTTGACCTCCGCCGTCGCTCCATCCAGGCTGACCTGCAGATATAGCATCCGCATTTTCGCCAGCCGTTCCGCCAGGGCATCGTCCACCAGCATGCCGTTGGTGCTGACACAGGTGACCAGGCCCTTCTGATGGGCATATTCGAGGATATCGAGAAAGTCGTTTCGGATGAAGGGCTCACCGCCGCCGATATTGACCTGGAAGATCTTCAGGTCGGCCAGCTGGTCGATGAGGCGAAAGCATTCACGGGTGCTCAGTTCGTTCCGGGCCGCCGCGCCGGAAGCGGACAGGCAGTGGGCACACTGGAGATTGCATTTGAGAGTGATCTCCCAGGTCACGTTCACCGGCGCCCGCAGGCCCATTCTCGCCATTTCAGCACTCACGGATTACACCTTTCTCGCGTAGCGTACACAAAGCCCCAGTCACCTTTTCCATCCGCCTCGCTGACGAGGGGTCCGCTCCGGCCTTTTGCCGGGCCCATTCGGGAAGGGTATGCCGACCCTGAAAAAAGCTGCCATCCAGCAGGTCTCCGCTGGCGATGAAGTAGAGTCTTGGCCCCTTCATGGTGTAGAAAAGCAAACCGAAATCCTCTTCGCGCACCTGGGTTCCCGGAGCCAGAAGATATCTTGCGTTATTCATTGAGTTATTCCTTAAGGATTTGGAAAGCATACACCGATACCGACAAAGATAACTGCGCTGCGGCAGCCAACTACCCGATG
>JAFGAM010000131.1 GCA_016933675.1 Candidatus Anaeroferrophillacea bacterium | reverse complement strand
GTGAAAGCGAAGTCGATGATGTCCCGTGTCAGTTCGGGTGATTTCCAGGTTTCGACAATAGTGCCGGCGCGCCACTGAACCCCTACTACCTGGTCGACGTTGGATTCGGTGCCTTTGGTCAGGCTGATCCCCTTTTCGAGCATCTCGGGGTGGACCCGCCGCCCTTTCCGGATCAGGAAGGCTTGGTGACCGAAGCTGTTGCGCAGGGTAAATCGTCGCGCGGCAAAACGTTCTTCGGCGGTCCGTTTCATGACGTAGCCACCTTCATACTCGGTTTCAGCTAGTTTCTGGGGAAAGACTATTTCATCGTAGATGCCGAAGTCCGCGTCGGCGGTGGTCAGCAGTTGCTCGCTGGGAGCGTGGAACGCTCCGAGACCGCCATCAAAATCGAGTACCAGGATCTGTTGCGGATCGAAGGGGTTCTCGACAAAATGATCGAGACAGAAGATATTGTGTGCCTCACGGTAGGGTTCCCTGACTTCCAGTTTGCCGTTGAAAAATCCGGCCCAGCGGATCGGCAGCCGGTACTGCTTGTAGTCGTCCATTTCCTGGGACAGGAGCACCCGGTGCCCCTTCCGGTTTTCCATAACGCGGAAATAGCAGGAATACTCACCTCCCAGCTGTTGCGGTGTACCTTGACGGAACTCAACCACAACCGATGCCAGGCGGGTGTCGTCCTTCTCATCGGAGGTCACCACTTTCCGACCCAGGGTGATATAGAGCTCGTCCCTGCCGTTGTGATTGAAATCTCCGTAATGCAGGTTGAGCGGAACAATGTCGCCGATGGGCAGTCGGAAACGGCCCACGGGGATGAGGTCACCGAGTCCGGAAAACCGGTATGCTTCAAGCCATGACGAACCAAGCAGCAGTAACTCGTCATTTCCGTTGCCGTCGATGTCGGCGAAGACCAGCCGCTGGTAGGCACCTTTCAGATTGACGCGGCGGGGCATCTCACCAGGTAGAGGCACCTCCGGCCGGGTGAAGGAAGGCGGCGGCGATGCCGGTGCGGGTGGGGGCGGGGTGACGGCGAAGGAGGCCGTGTTGCCGCGGCGTGATATTGAGCGGGACAGCAGCGGGCGACCTGTGGGTTCCTGGATCGAGGCGGTAATGGATGTTCCTGTAGGCTGCAGGATGATCATTGCCGGCCGGTCGCCGGAAGCCAACTGATTTGGTGCGGGCATGGCCGGCGCGGTCATACAGTGTACGCCGGCGGCGTGCAGGGCGGTGCAGAGATCAACGGCGGCGGTGCGCATCTCCGGATGGCGCGGGTCGACGATCACCATGGCGCGATTCGGCTGCCATGGGTAGACCGGCCAACCCGGGCGAGTGGGAAAGGGGCCGGAAATCACCCGGGCAAAGGCGGTGGTGTTCCGGATACCGGTCAGCTGCAGATTGGTTTCAGGGAATTGCTGCAACCCGGAGAATGCCACCAGAAGTGTGCCGGCGCCTTGGGGCTGAAGCGGACGATTGAGTCCGATAACCAGTGTCTGCCCTTGGATTCCGCTGACCTGCCCGACGGCCGGCGGCGCCGTCCGCAGAAGGTGGACGGTATCGGCGACGACCGGACTCCAGTCGGCGGCGCCGGCCGGCGATGCAAGCCAGAGGAATGCCATCATAACTCGGAAAACGGAGCATAATGTTTGCCGGATACTGGTCCGGTTATGCCTCATGATATAAAATCTCCATAATTACAACGCATTGCTGTTTTGAAAACCCGTCGGATCGTACGGAATGAATGGCGAAAAAGCAAGTTAAAAACCACTGAAAAATAAAAAACCCGGCCCCTGAAGGGGGCCGGGTAAGGGTACAAACTGCTGATCAAGCGTGGGTTACCACGTCCAGCCCAGTTCCAGGGCGGTCAACCAGGCATCCTCACTGTCGTACGCGTCACCGAGCCTGGCTTCGTTGTAGTCTTCAATACCGTCGCCGGCGACGAAGTAACTGGCGGTGAATACGGTGTAGAAGTTAGCGGAAAGCGGGTATTTCACCTGACCGTCAACGGTCCAGCCGATCTCGTCATCGATGCCAACGGCGAGGGCGTCTTCCTCATCGTACTGCAGGTAGCAGGCGCGGACATTGTAGCTGGCCTTCTGGATCTTGCCCTTGGCGCCGGCGGCGAAGAAGAGCAAACCGGGGTTGTTACCGGAACCGGCATTGCCGATGCCGCCGTAAACGTTCCCCTTGGTGGAGCGCTCGGTAGACAGGGCGTACAGCGGCGCACCGAATCCTTCGGCCCCACCGAAATGTTCGTAGATAATCGAATTATCCATGCCGTAGGGGGTGTAGCGGGCGATGTTGGTGATGCCCACGAAGCCTTCGGCGTCATCGTCGGTGGGATCGTCGTCACCCTGCTGGTAGGTGCAGGTGATGTAGGGGTTGAATTGCGGGCTGAGCGCCAGGGTCAGACCGGCGAAGGCGGCCCAGGAGTCGACATCGACGTCACTGCCGTCAGCGACGAAACCATCCTTGATCTCGCCGTTAGCGTAGGCGATTTCGAAAGAGGGCTGGAAGATGCCGAATGAGCCGTAGCCCTCGAGGCCGAGGTACCAGGTCTGGGCGTCAAAACCGGTATATGCCGCACCCAGGTCGCTCAGGGCGACGAAGGGGCTGACGGTGAATTTGTTGGTGTCGCCGCTGGCGAAGGTGTAGTTCACCTTGGCCATGTAGACGTACCAGTCGAAATCGTTCGGCGCACGACCGCTGACGGCATCGTCGATGTCATCGGTGTCGTTGACGAGCAGCATGGTCAGATCCCAGTTCAGGGTCTTGTCGCCGCCGGTCAGGCTCATGAAGGGATGGTCGTCACCGTAGACCAGACCCCCGGTCTTGATGTCCGCGAACTTCACATCCCAGCCGACCGTGAAGGTCACGCCGCCAAAATTGTACCAGAACTTGGAACGCTCGACGCTGAATTCAGAGCCGAAATCAGAGCCGCTCTTGGTGCCCGGAGAGGCGCCGTAGCCGGAATAGGTGTTGCGGTCGCCGTTGTCCTTGGTCATGTGGATGTCATCCTCAAGGATGACCTGGAAGCCCCAGTTTTCTCCGGTGCCTTTGAAACCGAGACGCAATTCATTGCGCACGAAGTAGCCGGCGCCGAAGCCGCCCTCGGTGAGAATCGCACCGTCATTGGCATCGTCGTCGAAATCGAAGTTGCGGTAGTAGGCGGGGATGACCCGGTTGCTGCCGAACAGGGTGAGATCGACGCCCTTGTTGGCCTTGACGGTTCCTTCACCCATGGCTGCCAGGCCGGCGGCCGCGGTACCGACGACGAGCACTGCGCTCAGCATCAGTGCAATAAAGCATTTCTTCATAACCACGCTCCTTACTTTCGTTTTTAAGGTTTAGTACCCTGCCCGAGCGGTTCCCGCTCCGGGGGGCTCATCGGTTGTATCCATGAATCTGAATTGCCAGTTCCTGCGGGCGGCGCACCACCTCCTTTCGTCAGGCCGTCTCCCCTCCCACTATGTACTCTTTATCATTGAACAAACACGCAACCAGCCGATACCGCTGCCGCATGTTGAGCACCGGCTTAATAGAACGGTATTTTGGCTGATAACAGTGTAGAGTTATTTTGTCAACGATTTTTTAAAAATTTTTTAATTATTCACCGCTTCACCTGGGTACTCATCTTGTGGCGTATGGTGGCGGTTGCTGCGGACCATAAAACCAGATGCGTTGCCGGGCCGGCGAATGCTTCGCCCTGCCGGCAGTTTTGTCCGCGTGCCTTTACGGTAGTATAGGGTATCAGAGAATCTGCAGGCGGTCATCGAAGTGGGTGAGACGCTCGGGTTGACCGGCGGTCACCCGGTAGGTATTCTCGATGGTGATCACGCCGCGGCCGGGCATGATCAGCTTCGGCTCCAGGGCCACCACCATCTCCGGTTCCAGAAGCTGCGGGTTGCCGCGGGCGATGAAGGGAAACTCGTCGACTTCGAGGCCGACCCCGTGTCCGACGAAGGAAACCCGGTCGCCGCCGCTGCCGAGAAAGTACGGCGCCATGCCATGCGCCTCCGCCCTGCGTTCGCCGGCGGTAAAGATATCCCCGGCGGCGATTCCGGGCAAAAGCATCCCTTCCAATCCGCGGTTGAGATCCAGAAGCCGCTCATGGGCCGCGAGCAGATCCTCCGGCGGGGATCCCAGGCTGTACATGCGGGTGACATCGGTCAAATAACCGTCGGCATTGATCATGAAGTCGACGCTGACCGGTACCCCGGGCTGTACCGGCTGACGTCCCGCCCCCTGCGGGAAGGCGGGGCTCAGACCGCGACCGTTGGTGGGCGCATCCATGTAGCCGCGTTCGGCCGCCCGCGGGCCGGTGAGGACGTGGCCGAAAACCACTTCATTGGTCCAGCCGCGCATGCGGGCAAAGCCGAGATGACCGCGCCGGCGCGCTTCGTACTCCAGCCGGGCCTGGAGTTCCAGCTCGGTCATTCCCGGCGTGAGCATGCCGGGAACCAGGCCTAAGAGCTCGTCGGCGACGCGGCTGGCGGCGCGAATCCGATCCATTTCCCAGATGCTTTTCCGCGCCCTGATGGTACGCACCAGCGGGGTGATGTCGGCGACGTCGATTTGCGGCAGGTTCCGCCGCCAGCGGTCGGCAATGGCGGCGGGGACGACATCGAGCTCCATGCCCAGATTGCTTCCGGACGGCATTCGGCTGGCAACCTCGGCGAGCAGGCCGGCGAGCAGCTCGGCGAATGGCGGCATTGGCCGGCAGTCACCGAGCGGGGTTTCGTTCCGGGCGCGATCGAGGCTGCGCCGCACCCAGTAAACCGGCTCCCCCGTCGCCGGTACCAGCAGGGCGCCATTGGCAAGGCAGCCGGAAAAGTAGAGCAGGTCGGTGCCTTGGAGGATCAGCGCGGCGGCGAAACCGTGGTCCCCCATGGCGGTTTGCAGATTCAGTAGCCGGGATTCGATTTCGGTCGCCGGCACGGTGGTGTATGCTGCATGAAGGTTTTCGGTCATCGGCTGGCTGTCCCTGCGCCGCCATTTCCCCGGGCAGCTTCCTGCCGGTGCGGGTGGACGACGGTCGGACCGCGGTGGCGGTTGGAACCGCCGCGGAAACGTCCGGGTTTGGCGGGTCGCGTGAGGTTCACACGGAATACAGTTTTTCTTCGATGCGGTCGATGTAGGAACTTATTTCACCTTTGAGCTTGCGGAGTTCGGAAATGCGGGTGTCGATTTCATGGCGGTGGTGGTGCAGCAGCTCCACCACCCGGGGCAGAACCTTGCGGTTCGAGCGGTGAATGGAATAAATGCGCTCGAGTTCCGCCATTTCGTTTAGGGACAGACCGAGCAGCTTCAGCTTCTTGATAAAGCGCAGGCGCCGGAGGTCGTCGTCGGTGTAGATGCGCCGGCCGCCCTCCATCCGCTTGACGGTGTTCAAGAGGCCGATTTCTTCATAGTATCTGATGGTTCGAGGGCTTATGTCGAGCAGTTTTCCCAACTCGCCGATGCGGTAGCTGCGCATCGTGTCGGCTGTTTCCTGCAGGCTGCCGGTCATGTCAGGCAGTTCCTTTCCGTGTGTAGCGAACCGGGGATGATAAGACCCAGTAAAAATGCGTTACACATATAATTGACGATTTTTCCCTCTTTAGACCTTACGCTACATCATGTCAACATTTTTCCCTTTTACCTTCTCTCCGGTTCGGTGGCGGTTTCAGGGTCGGGCCGTACACGCCGAAAAGGATGACAACTTTTTCCGTGGTTGCAGTGTGTTAGGGGAAGTAGCGGCGACTATGCGGAATGTTTCGAGAAATTCGTGCAGGGTCGGGCTGATGATGGCCGGGGGTTTTGAATGCCAGCTAACGTTAACTGTTTTATGGTTGACAATCAGAAGAGATTGAGATATTCCCGGCGGGAGTGATATAAAGTTGTTATAAATTTTCGGGGTGCTTCATGGTGCACGAACAAAAACAGGCAATGCTGGATGTGGACAATGTGTTTCTGAGCTTCGGCGGGGTCAATGCCCTGCTGGGGGTGAGTTTCGGCGTTCACGAGGGGGAGATCTTTTCGATCATCGGGCCAAACGGTGCCGGGAAGTCCAGTCTCTTCAATTCCATCAGCGGCCTTTACCGGCCACAGCGGGGCGATATCAGCTACAAGGGCCAAAGCCTGCTCAAGCTGCCGCCCTACAAGATTACCGCACTGGGGATCGCGCGCACGTTTCAGAATATCGAGCTCTTCAAGGGCATGACGGTGCTCGACAACCTGATGCTCGGCCGGCACATTCTGATGAAAACCGGGATCTTCAGCGGCGGCGTCTTTTTCGGCAAGGCCCTGAAGGAGGAACTCGAACACCGCCGGAGGTGCGAGGATATAATCGATTTTCTCGAGATCGAGCACATCCGCAAAAAGCCGGTGGGGATGCTGCCCTACGGGCTGCAGAAACGCCTCGAACTGGGTCGGGCGCTGGCGCTGGAGCCGGAAATCCTGCTGGTGGACGAACCGATGGCGGGTATGAACCTCGAGGAGACCGAGGACATGGCCCGGTTTCTGCTCGACATCAACCAGGAGCGGAATACCACCGTGGTCCTCATCGAGCACGACATGGGGGTGGTGATGGATATCTCCGACCGGGTGGCGGTGCTGGACTTCGGCGAATTGCTGGCCGTCGGCACCCCGAAGGATGTCCAGGAAAATCCGGCGGTGGTCAAGGCCTATCTGGGCGAAGAGGACATGGACGATTTCCGGCGCTGATCCGGCGTTGTAAGAATCAAACCTGACCGCGTTGCGCACGTGGTCGAAAACCGAAGGCAGAGACAAGCACATGGAGTACAGGACGCTTCCCCATTTGCTGATTCGCAACGCCGAGAAATTCGGCGACCGCAGACACGCCATGCGGGAGAAGGATTACGGTATCTGGCAGAGCTTCACCTGGCGGGAATATTACGAGCACGTCAAATATTTCGCTCTCGGCATGGCCGCCATCGGGATCCGGCGGGACGACAAGGTCTCGATCATCGGCGACAACCGGCCCGAGTGGGTGTGGACCGAACTGGCCAGCCAGTGCCTCGGGGCGGTGCCCATCGGCATCTACCAGGATTCGATTCTCAAGGAGGTGAGCTACATCATCAACCTTTCCGAATCCCGCGTTGTCGTGGCCGAGGACCAGGAGCAGGTGGACAAGATTCTCGACATGAAGGACGAGATGCCCTGTGTCGAGAAGGTCGTCTACCACGACCCCAAGGGGATGCGTACCTACGATGATCCGATGCTCCTGTTCTTCCCCGATGTCGAGGAGATGGGGCGGGAATTCGAGCGGCAAAATCCCGGATATTTCGATGAACAGCTGGCGGCCATCAAGCCCGACGGTATCGCCTCCATCTGCACCACCTCGGGCACCACCGGCAACCCCAAGCTATCCATGCTGAGCCACACCAACCTGTTGAGTATGGCGAAAAACCTCGGTGAGGTGGATCCGAAGTACGAGACCGACGAGTTCGTCTCGTTCCTGCCGCTGCCCTGGATCGGCGAGCAGATGATGGCGGTATCCAGTGCCCTGCTCTTCGGTTTCACCGTCAACTTTCCGGAGAAGCCGGAAACCGCCCAGGAAAACGTCCGCGAGATCGGTCCCCACGTCATGTTCTCGCCGCCGCGGGTGTGGGAGAATCTCGCCGCCACGGTGCAGGTCAAGATCATGGACGCCTCCGCCTTCAAGCGGTTCGTCTTCAATCGCTGCCTGCCCATCGGCTACCAGTGGGCCGACTTCAAATTTCAGAAGAAGACCCCGGGCCTCGGCGCGAAGATCGCTTACTGGATCGCCTATCAGCTGGTGTTCCGCGCCCTCAAGGACCGCCTCGGGTTTTCCAACATCCGCAGTGCCTCCACCGGCGGCGCGGCCCTGGGACCGGATACCTTCCGTTTTTTTCACGCGCTGGGCGTGAACCTGAAGCAGATCTACGGTCAGACGGAGATCTCGGGCATTTCCTGTATCCACCGCGACGGTGACGTGGACTTCGATTCCGTCGGCCAGCCGATCCCCGAAACCGAGATAAGAATCACCGACGACGGCGAAATCATCTCCCGCAGCCCCTCCCTGTTTCTCGGGTACTACAAAAACGAAGAGGCGACGCAGGAGACCGTCCGTGACGGCTGGCTCTATTCCGGCGATGCCGGTTTCTTCAACGACAAGGGACACCTGGTGGTCATCGACCGGGTCAAAGACGTCATGACCCTGCGCGACGGCACGAAATTTTCGCCACAGTTCATCGAGAACAAGCTGAAGTTCAGCCCCTATATCAAGGAAGCGGTGTGTATCGGTCACGAACGCAGCTACATCGTCGCGATGATCTGTATCGACTACGGCATCGTCGGCAAATGGGCCGAGAACAACAAGCTGGCCTATACCACCTACACCGACCTCGCATCTCAGGATCCCGTGTACGGGATGATCGAGGAGGAGGTGAAGAAGGTCAATGGCGCGCTCCAGGAAGAGGCACGCGTCGACAAGTTCATCCTGCTCTACAAGGAGCTTGATGCCGATGATGACGAATTGACCCGGACCCGCAAGGTGCGGCGCCGGTTCGTCGACGAAAAATACAGCGATATCATCGAGGGGATGTACGCCGGCAAGGACATCATCCCCATCGAAACCCCGATCAAATATCAGGACGGAACGGTCAGGATCCTTAAAACCCGGATCAAGGTGCGGTCGTTCTCATAGGGCGCGGCCACCGGCGGATGGCACCGTAACCGCGATTACAATAGGGCAAAATGAGATGGCAGCGCAACTGCTTCGGAGTTGCGGCGCGCCTGCTCCGGGGAAAGCGGCGTAACCTTGCGGCGCCTGAGCCGGGTCGCGGCGCCGAGGGGAAGCCGGGGCGGCTGCGAAGCCAACAGAGAAGACAGAGGTTTTATTCATGGATTTCTTACTCCAACTGCTTATCAGCGGCATTGTCGTCGGGAGCATCTACGCCCTCGTCGCCCTCGGCTTCGTCCTGATCTACAAGGCTACCGGGGTCATCAACTTCGCCCAGGGCGAGTTTCTCACCGTTGGTGCCTATGTCTGTCTGGCGCTGGTGGCGCAACTGCAGTTTCCCTTCTGGCTCGCCTTTCTGTTCACCCTGGTGGTGGCGGTGCTCATGGGGATGCTCATCGAGCGGGTGGCGCTCAGGCCGATGATCGGCGAACCCATCATCTCCATCATCATGCTGACCATCGGTCTCTCCAGCGTGCTCAAGGGCGGCGTGATGATGATCTGGGGTCCCAACAATCGCGCCTATCCGCAGATCTTTTCCCAGGTGCCGATCCATGTCGGGCCGGTGGTGATCTCGCAGATCTATCTCTGGAGTGTCGGTTTCGCCGCACTCTTCCTGCTCATCTTTACCCTCTTTTTCAAGTTTTCCTCCGCCGGCATCGCCATGCGGGCCACCGCCGATGACCAGCAGGCGGCGCTGTCCATGGGCATCAGTGTCAAGAAGGTCTTCGGCATGGCCTGGTGCATCGCCGCCCTGGTTTCGGCGGTGGGTGGTATCCTCGTGGGCAACATCAACGGGGTAAATATCTCCCTCGGCTTCTTCGGCCTCAAGGTTTTCCCGGCGGTCATCCTCGGCGGTCTCGACAGTATTCCCGGGGCGATCATCGGCGGGCTGATCATCGGCATGCTGGAGGCCATCGCCGCGGGCTACATCGATCCGTTGGTGGGCGGCGGCATGAAGGAGGTCATTCCCTTCATGGTCCTGGTGGTCATCCTGATGGTCAAGCCTTACGGTTTTTTCGGCACCGAGGAGATCGAGAAGGTTTGACGACGGTCGTGCCGCCCGCCCGCGGTGCGCCGCGGATTTCGGCCGGCCCGAACCCGCATCTGAATCTGAATTTTCTGCAAGGATAACTGATCATGTCCAACTATGGCGTATGCGGCGATTATAAGGTAACATACCAGGAAGACATGGAGATCTTCCAGACCCGGTTCGTCAAGGGCTGGCTCTATGGTTTCATTGTTTTCCTCTACGTCATTCCCCTGTTCATGGGCCATTATGCCCTTTACGTGACCAACCAGATCGGCATTGCCATCATCGGTGCCCTGGGAATCAACATCCTCACCGGCTATACCGGCCAGATCTCTCTTGGCCACGGCGCCTTCATCGGCGTCGGCGCCTATGCTTCCGGCTACCTGACGGCGAATCTCGGGTTTCCCTTCTGGATCGCCCTGCCCTGCGCCGGAGCCGTCACCGCCATGTTCGGTATGGTGTTCGGTATCCCCTCACTGCGGCTCAAGGGGCTCTACCTTGCCATCGCCACCCTGGCGGCGCAGTTCATCATCGAGTACCTGATGGTACACATGGAGTTCATCACCAACGGCGTCCTTGGCCTGCTGGTGCCCTCCCCCAGTTTCGGCAGCTTCACCATTGATACCGACCTGCGCTACTATTATCTGGTCTTCACCCTGGTGATCGTCCTGACCATATTCGCCAAAAATATCGTCCGTACCCGCCCGGGGCGGGCCTTCATCGCCATTCGCGATCGTTATATCTCGGCCGAGGTGATGGGGGTCAACCTGTTCAAGTACAAGCTCCTGGCATTTGCCGTGAGCAGCTTTTACGCCGGTATCGCCGGTTCCCTCTGGGCCCACTACGTCACTATCATCACGCCTGAGCACTTTACCATCGGGGTGTCAGTCGAATACCTCGCGATGATTATCATCGGCGGCATGGGGCATCTGCTGGGTTCCATCTACGGGGCGGTCTTCATGGTTCTGCTGCCCGAGGTGCTGCGCCTGGTCTCGGATATCGTCGGCGGCTACCTGCCCGAGGTGGTCAACCTCATGGCGGCCATCAAGGAGGCGGTGTTCGGGGTCATCATCATCGCCTTCCTGATCTACGAGCCCGAAGGCCTGGCGCATCGCTGGCAGATGATCAAGGCCTACTGGAAGCTCTGGCCCTTTTCCTATTGACGGCCGCCCGGAGGGGCGCTTGCTATTCGGTAACGGAACGGCGGGTACCGTGGTTGGCGGTACTGGTTCCGCGATCATAAACAGTATAGCCAAGGAGGGAAGCATGAAACGGACGAGCGTGTGGTATCTGATTGTTGCCATGGCAGCGGCACTGCTGCTGGTCGGCAGTCCGGCGCTGGCGGCAAAAACCATCAAGATCGGTGGTCTCTTCGACATCACCGGCGGCACCGGCGGGGTTGGTGCTCCCTATGCCGACGGCGTGCGCGACTGCGTCAAGAGCATCAACGAGCAGGGCGGCATCAACGGCCGGCGGGTCGAGCTGCTGGATACCGACTACAGCTACAAGATTCCCCAGGCGCTGGCAGCCTATAAGAAGTTCAAGAACGCCGGCGTGGTGGCCATCCAGGGTTGGGGTACCGGTGACACCGAGGCCATGTCGCCCCTGGTCACCAAGGACAAGATCCCCTACATGTCGGCTTCCTATTCCGAGCACCTGACCAATCCCGAAGTCACCCCGTACAATTTCCTCGTCGGCACCACCTACGCCGACCAGGCCCGTGTCGCCCTGAAGTACATTGCCGATACCTGGACCGACAAGAGCCGGCGTCCCCGGGTGGCCTTCATCTATAACGATACCGGTTTCGGCCGCTCGCCGTTTTTTGATGTCGATTACCAGAAGCATCATTTTCCGGCCGCCGAGTCGTACTGCAAGGACGTGAACGTCGATCTCGTCGACAAGCAGATCGTCGACCTGCGGGCTACCGACGCCACCCCGCAGCTGCTGAACCTGAAGAAGTCCGACCCCGATTTCGTTATCGTCCAGGAAACCGGTGTCATGTCGGTAATCCTCAAGGATGCCGCGAAACTCAATCTGCGTTCCAAGTTCTTCGCCCTCAACTGGGCCATGAGCGAGAAGATCCTGCAGCAGGCCGGTGATGCCGCCGAGGGCTGCTTCTGGACCAACCCCTTCGGCCTGTGGGGTGTCGATGCCCCCGGGGTCAAGGCGATGCGCGCCGTGACCGAGAAGTATCGTCCCGGCCAACCGCAGATCGTCAACTACATCCAGGGCTATGCGGCGATGACGGTGATGGCCGAGGCCCTCAAGCGGGTGGGTGACAATCTCACCGGGGAGGCGGTGAAGGACGCGCTGGAAAGCCTGCGCGATTACGACACCGGCGGCCTGTGCTCCGCCCCCATTACCTTCACCAAGGATAGCCACAAGGGTTCCATGGGGCTAAAAATCTACCAGGTGCAGGGCGGCAAGCTGGTTCCGGCGACCGACCTGATCATGCTGGCGCGCTGAATCCGGCCCGCGGTTGACCAAGGTTGACCGCATCCGTGAAGGTCATCGAAGAACGACGGGAGCGGGCCGGAACCGTTCGGGTTCCGGCCCGCATTTGCCCCGTTTGCCCCGACCTGGGTGAATGCCATAGTCTGGCGGGGGTGGAGCGATGGCCTTTCCCCCGTCCATCCCGACTTGGGGGCTCCTTGTTAATCAATGCATGTTGAAACCGCAACAACTGCCAGAAGGCTGGACCGACGGCCCCGGAGATGCAGGAATGAGTCTGCTGAGCGTCAACAATATCGAAGTGATCTACAACGATGTCATCCTGGTGTTGAAGGGGATGTCCCTCGATGTGCCGGAAGGCAAGATCGTCACCCTGCTGGGGGCCAACGGGGCCGGAAAGACCACTACCCTGAAAGCGATCTCCGGCCTTCTCAAGGCCGAGGACGGTGAGGTGACCGACGGCAATATCACCTTCATGGGCCAGGAGATCAACAAGCGCGATGCCGAGGATATCGTCAAGAGCGGTATCTTCCAGGTCATGGAAGGCCGGCGGATCTTCAAGGAACTGACGGTGACCGAAAACCTTATCGTCGGCGGCCATACCCGCAAGGATCGAGGGAATATCAAGCGCGACATCGACATGGTGTTCTCCTACTTCCCCCGGCTCAAGGAGCGCTTTCGGCAAGTCGCCGGTTATATGAGCGGCGGCGAGCAGCAGATGCTCGCCATCGGCCGGGCCTTGATGGCGAAGCCCCGGCTGATGCTCATGGACGAGCCATCCCTTGGTCTCGCCCCGCTGCTGGTGAAGGAGATCTTCGAGATCATCGAGCGCATCAACAAGGAAGAGAAGACCACCATCCTCCTGGTGGAGCAGAATGCCAACCTTGCCCTCCGCATCGCCGACTACGGCTACATCATGGAGAGCGGCAAGGTGATGATGGATGGTGACACCACCGATCTGCTGAACAATCCCGACGTCAAGGAATTCTATCTCGGGCTCTCGGATGTCGGGCAGAAGAAGAGCTATCGCGACGTGAAGCACTACAAGCGACGCAAGCGCTGGTTGTCCTAAACGCAGGTCCGAGGGATGGTGAGCGGCACCGCTCGGCGGCGAGCGGGACAGTCCCGCGGCATGCGGGCGATGGGTGCGGGGGACTCCCCCGTGAGGAACGAACAGGGGACTTCCGCGGGTTGCCGGAGGTCCGAGGGGTCGGCGGGTCCGGCGGTGGTCGCCGGCAGCGGCCGGTGAGGAGAGCGACTGATGAGTCTTGAAGAGCGTACCCGGGGATATCTTAACCGCGAGCGTGAAACCGCCGATGCCGCGTCCTGGCAGGCCTGGCATGCCGGGAAGATCAAGGAGATCTGTGCCCTGGGCTATGCCCGGGCGCCGGCGGTGAAGCGGTTGCTGGATACCGCCGGCGCCCGGCCGGAAGACATCAACGGGCCGGCCGACCTGGTCCGGTTGCCGGTGACTCCCAAGAGCCGGTTGGCGGCGATGCAGGCCGGGGAGCCGCCCTTCGGCGGCTGGCTTGCGGTGCCGGTAAACGAGCTCAAGCGGATCTTCATGTCGCCCGGACCGATCTACGACCCCCAGGGGCGGCAGGCGGAATACTGGGGCTGGGCCGAAGGGTTTTACGCCGCCGGCTTCAGGCCGCGGGACGTCGTCATCAATACCTTCGGCTACCAGATGACCCCTGCCGGGCTGATGTTCGAGGAATCGCTGCTGGAACTGGGTTGCGGGGTGCTGCCCACCGGGGTGGGCAATACCGAGGTTCAGGTCGGCCTCATGCGGGATCTTGGCGTGAGCGGATTCGTCGGCATGGCCAGCTTTTTGCGGAAGATCGGCGAGAAGGCCCGCGAGATGGGGCTCAATCCGCGGGTCGACCTGAAGCTGGAGATCGGTTACGTGGCGGCGGAGATCCTGACCGATTCCCTGCGTACCGAGGTTGAGGAGATGTTCGGGATGCTCATTCGCCAGGGCTACGGCACGGCCGACTGCGGTTGTCTCGGTTATGAATGCCGGGAGGCGAACGGCATGCATTTCACCTCCAATGCCTATGTCGAGATCGTCGATCCGCAAACCGGTACCCCCCGGGAGCCGGGGGAACCGGGAGAGGTGGTGGTTACGCTGTTCAACCCGGTGTATCCGCTGATCCGCTTCGGTACCGGCGATCTGGCGGTCCATACCGAGGATTCCTGTCCCTGCGGCCGCACCGCGCCCCGCATCCTCAGGATCATGGGCCGGGTCGACCAGATCACCAAGGTGAAGGGAATGTTCGTGCATCCGTCGCAGGCCGAGGCGGTGGTGGCGCGGTTCCCCGAGGTCGGCGCCTGGCAGATCGTCGTGACCCGGGAGAACAACATGGATATCATGACCTTCGACCTCGAAATGAGCAACACCCCGGCGGATCCGGCGGTTTTTGCCGCCGCGTTCGCCAATGCGGTCCAGGAAGGGTTGAAGCTCAAGCCGGTGGTAAATTTCGTGCCCGCCGGGGCCATCGAGGAGCGGGATAAAAAGATCAGGGACGAACGGCAATGGGATTGACGTCGCTGAGCCGGGGCCGTGTTCCGGCTGGGAACGGGTATTGAGGTGATACCGGACAAGAGGAGAGAAAGACGATGTTTGTGCGCAACTGGATGAGGGAAAATCCCATAACCATCGCACCGGATACCCTGGTGATCGATGCGAAGAAGATTATGAGCGAGAATGACGTGCGTCATCTACCGGTCACCGAGGATGGTCGACTGGTGGGCATGGTGTCGCAGAATCTCCTGCGGGAAGCGAAACCGTCGGCGGCAACCTCGCTCAGTATCCACGAGCTGAATTATCTGTTGGCGAAGATGAAGGTGGCGGATATCATGAGCCGCGACATGGTGACCTGCGGCCCCGATATTACCCTCGAAGAGGCCTCGGTCATCGGGACCCGGCACAAGATCGGGGCGCTGCCGGTGGTGGACAACAACCGCCTGGTGGGCATCATTACCGAAACCGATCTGTACCGGGCGTTTCTGCACATGGTCGGCGCCAACAAGGTGCCGTCGACCCGGGTAACCGTCGACGACTTCCCCAAGGAGCAGGATGCGCTCGTCACCGTGATTAATATCCTCGACGAGCTCAACCTGACCCTGTCGAACCTGGCGCTGGTCGATGATGTGCCGATCTATGGTCGCCGGGAGCTGGTGATGCGGATCAGCGAGGGGGAGGTGGGCACGTTCCGCGAGCGCATGGAAGCGGCGGGCTTCACCGTTTCCAATGTCACCACCGTACGGGAACAGCTGTCGGAATGATCAGGTTGACAAGGGTATTCCGGGCAGTGTGAAGCCGGTGGTACCGCCGGCTTCCGGGCGATGGGACGACTGCTGCCGGGGCAGGTGCAACCGATTACCGACGGATCCGGCGGGGAGGGGGTCCCAGTGGCGGGTCAGTCGAGTTCCACCCCGGCATTCCAGCCACACTTGAGGGCCGCGATATTCGCGGCCTTTTTTTTGTCCGCCGGGGACATGGTAGCGAGTGCCGCGGCCAGGGCCTGATGATCGAAGGGAAACGCCGCGGCACAGCCGGCGAAACCGGCGAGGACGAGGTTGACCGCCCGGGGAGCCTGAAGCGATACGGCAAGTCGGGTGGCATCGACGATGGCCACCCGGCCGGGCAGCGCCGTCGCGGCGATGGCGGCGGTATCATCCGCACCGGCGTTGACACAGGTCAGGGTCCGGTCGTGGGCGAAAGCGGCCACGTTGGCGATTTCCGCGGCCGCGACCACGAGGATGATGTCGGCTTCCCCGGGACCGACGATGGGTGCATGAACGTTACCGAGGCGCACATGGCTGAGCACTGATCCGCCGCGCATGGCCATGCCGTGGCTCTCGTAAGTCAGGACATGGCGATGTTCAAGGCGGGCGGCTTCCGCCAGC
Source organism: Candidatus Anaeroferrophillacea bacterium (assembly GCA_016933675.1). Lineage (GTDB taxonomy): Bacteria > Desulfobacterota > Anaeroferrophillalia > Anaeroferrophillales > Anaeroferrophillaceae > JAFGAM01. Next base: position 6,983 of record JAFGAM010000131.1, on the reverse strand, counting down.
AGACGGGAAAGAAATACCACCCCCTGGCCACCGACGCCGGCGATGACCATGTCGGTGCAAAGATTCTTCCTGGTCCGGGTCGTGGTCATCATCGGGTTATCTCGCGCGTCTTCTCGCCGGCGGCGCGATCTCGGGGTTCACGGGTGACGGCCGCTACCGGCGTGCAGACAATGGCGTCGAAGGGGCAGGCGGCGCGGCACAGGCCGCAGCCGACGCAGGTAAGCGGATCGATGGATATGCTGCCGCCCTCGGCGGCGGGCGGGCGCAGGGCGGGACACTCGAATTCCCGGATGCAGGTGCCGCACCCGGTGCAGGCGTCGCTGAGGGAAACCGTGAAACGCCGGGCCTGACGGCGGGCGGCCGGATCCATCATGCATGGATGGCGGGCGATGACCACGCCGATGCCGCCATCCGGGCGGAGTGCATATGTCCTGGCGGCGCGCAGTGCCCGGTGCAGTGCCTCCTGGTCGTATGGATCGACCACCTCCGGTTCCGGCAGACCGCAGCCCCGGATGATTTTTTCCGGGAATATCGCCGGTGCCGGGGAGCCGTCGGCCAGACAGCCGCTGGCCGGGGTCGGTTGGTTGCCGGTCATGGCGGTGGTCAGATTGTCCAGCAGCAGGAGCACGAAACGGCTGTCCTCCTGACGGGCGTTGATCAGTGCCGGAATGCCGGAGTGATAGAAGGTGGAGTCGCCGATCACCGCGGCGATCGGCGGTATCAACGTACCGGTACGGGAATGGACCTGGTAGAAGGCCGATGCCTGGGTGATTGAGGCACCCATGCACAGGCAGGTATCCAGGGCCTGAAGATTGAGACCCAGGGTATAACAGCCGATATCGCCGGCATAGAACCCCTGTTTCAGGGTTTTCTTCAGGGCGTAGAAACTGGCGCGGTGCGGGCAGCCGGGGCACAGTTGCGGCCGGCGGGGAGCGGCGTTCATGGCCGGGGCCGGGGCCGGTGGCCGCGACCGCTTGAGGCGGTCGGTGACCAGTCGACCGACAAGCTCGGGGGTCAGCTCGCCGGCAGTGGGGACGGTGCCGTCGAGCCGTCCACTGACCCGATCACCGCGCCGGAACTGGTATTCGATAACCGGATAGGTCTCCTCCAGCACGAGGATGTGTTCCGCCTGGCGCAGCAGTTGCTCGATCGATGCCCGGTGGATTGGAAAGGGCAGATCAACCTTGCAGAGCAACAGTTCGTTTTCGGGGATGCAATGCCGCTCCACCAGGTCGGCGGTCATCGCCCAGGCGACGCCGGAGGCGACCACCGCCAGCGGTACGGGTTGGTCGTCGTTCGGGGCGAAGCGGAAGGTGTCGTCGGCGGCCAGCCGTTCGAGGGTACTGTTGAGTTCCCGGTGCAGGCGGTAGCGGTGCCTTGGGGTGGCCGCCCAGCGGGCCGGTTCGCGCACGAATTTCGGCTGCCTCGCCGCCGCCGGAACCGGGGCGCAGACCATATCCTGCCGCGCATGGCAAAGGGTGGCGGTGGGCCGGATGAGCACCGGAAGGTGGCATTCCTCGGACAGGGTGAAGGCCCGCGCGACCATGGTGCGGGCCTCGTCCGGAGTCGCCGGATCGAACACCGGGAGTTTGGCCAGCATGGCGAAGAAGCGGCTGTCCTGCTCCGTCTGTGAGCTGTAGGGCCCGGGGTCGTCGGCCGAGATCACCACCATGCCGCCGGCAACCCCGGTATAGGCGCCGCTCATCAGCGGGTCGGCGGCGACGTTCAGTCCCACCTGTTTCATTACCGCGCAGGAGCGCATGCCGGTCGCCGCCGCGGTCAGGGCCGCTTCCATGGCGATCTTCTCGTTTACCGCCCAGTGACCGTAGACGGTGATGCCGGCGGCACGGGCTTCGGCGAGGTATGCCGGAAGGATCTCCGAGGATGGGGTGCCGGGATAAGCGTAGGTGAAGGCGCAGCAGTTTTCCACCAGGCCGCGGGCGAAGGCCTCGTTGCCCAGCAGGACGCGGGTGCTGGTCAGGTTCATTTGAATCGCAGACTTTCCGTATGTTTTTTCCGGCCGCGCAGCGACTGGAGGGTGATGCCGATCAGAATACCGAGAAACACCGCGGCACCGCCGGCGAGAAACCATTTGATGACATAGGCCTGGCGCAGGGTTTCGTGTTCCTCCCGCAGGATCCGGTGGGCATCCTGAAGCTCGGAGAACCGGGTAGTCAGTTGCTCATGAGCGGCTTTCAGCTCGAGGAATCCAGCCGCATCGCGGCGCAGGGTCTCATAATCGTGGCTTAGTTGCGTAACCTGGCCGGTGAGTTTTTTCACCTCGGCCAGCAGGTCGGTATTGCCGCGGCGATATTCGCGATTGGTACTGTTCAGTGATTCGACCTTCTTTTCCATTTCGGCGACCCGCTGCTGTGCCGTCTCAAGCTGCAGGACGGCGGGCACCTGGCCGCTAAGGTAGCGTTCGAGGATCCAGCCTTCCTTGTCGCGGGCGAAGCGGATGCGTACCCATTCGGAGGTCTCGGCGTCGGTGTCGGTGTCGGCAAGCTGGATGACCGGTTCGCCGGGGGCGAGGAAGGTGATGATCTTATAGCCGGCGCCCTGGCCGGCACGCACGGGGATGGTTTTCAACTGGTCGGAAATATAGACCGTGCGCTCGGCGTGAACCGGAAAGCCGATGGTGAGCAGGGCAAGAATAAGGATCGCGCGCAGTGGCCGGTGGTTACGACGCCGCGCCGAAAGCGGTTGCCGGGATTGCTGGTGGGTCATGATGGTTACCTTCCCGCCGCGCGGGTGCCGGCGAAGGTCCCGCCGGTCGACTGGAAGCCGGGCAGGAGATCAAAGTTTCGCAACAGGTTGAGCAGCCGTTCCATGATGCGGGCGGTGGCCCCCCAGATGATCTGCCCCGCCAGATGATAGGCGATAACGGTGGACATGTGCCGGCCGTTGAATTGGTAGAAATCGTACTGCCGCATCGGGTCGAGAAACGCGTCCAGCGGAATTTCGATGAGTTCGGCGACCTCGTGTCCGTCGGGCCGAAAGGGGTAGGGGTGGGGAATCACGCCGAGGAACGGGGAGACGTGAAATCCCGTTGTGGTTGCCACCTCGTCCAGGGGGCAGACGATCCTGACCAGGCGCTCCGGCAGGCCGATTTCCTCGCGGGTTTCCCGGAGGCAGGTGTACTCGAGGGTTTTGTCCTCGGCTTCGCGAATGCCCCCGGGGAACGACACTTCGCCCGGATGGCGGCTGACCTTCCGGCTGCGTTTGATGAACAGCATGTGCGGCTGGCGCTCGCGGAAGAAAAGCGGGCAGAGCACCGCCGCACGGATGCCGCCCGGTCGCCGTAGGGGCCGGTGAGGATAGCGGATGAAAGCCTCGGTCAACTGCCGTTCAGTCATCGTTTCCGGATTCTGAATTTTCAATAAAGACGCCCACTTTATCAGAACGGGGAGTTGTTGGTCAATCCCATTTATGGTCCCACTCCGGGTTTCCGCGGACGGATGTCGCCGCCGGAGGAACACCGTAGGGTGGCGGCCATGCGGCCGTGAAATACCGGCGCGAGCCGGAGCTCGGCCGCAGACCGGTAAACCGGCGGCAGTGCGGTCAGTCAAGTTCACCGTGAAACGCCGCGCCGGCCTGCCGGTAGTAAAGTTCGCGGCGATGGTGATTTTTCGGCGAAAAGTGAAACAACACCAGTTTTCGGGCGCCGATATCGGCGGCTATCACACCCGCCTCGCGGGCGGTCAGGTGGCCGGTTTGCCGCGCTCGCTGCCGGTCGTCGTCAAGAAAGGCCGCTTCGCAGAAGAGCACGTCGCACCCGGTGAGAAGCCGGTGCACCTGGGCAAGATTGGTGGGGGTGGCGGCCAGGTCGGTGAGGTAGCCGAATACCTGCCCGGGAGCGATGATTGCCAGCTTCTCGCGCAGTTCGCCGACGGTATGCCGGTCACCGGCCACCGTCAGCGGGAAATCATCGGCCACACCGTCGCGGATCGCGCGGCGCAGGGTGGTCAGCCAGGGGCCTGGGGGCCAGTTTTCCGCGTGCAGGCGCTCGCGGCGGAAATTGACCTGCATCGGTTCCTCCAGGCGGTAGCCGGCCACGGGCAGGCCGGCATGGTCGAAAAGCGCGGTACGAACCCGGAACCGGGGTGTGGCGGCGATGATCAGGTCGGGGGCGGCGGTGGTAACCGCGGCGCCGGGAGCGAAACCGTCGGCACAGACAAAGGGCACCGTCGTCAGGCGGCCGGCGGCATCAAACTCGGTGACGTGCAGCACCAGTTCATAATCAGTGACCAGATTCCAGGTGTAGCCGCGCAGGCGACCGCCGACATGATCGATGAACCCGGGCGGCCCGTAGAGATGCTGCTGCAAAGGCCGGCCGAGGATGGTGCGTAGCAGGTGATCGAAACCGATGAAATGGTCGATGTGGCAGTGGGAAACAAAAATATGGGAAAGTTTCAGCAGCTCACGCGGTGTCAGGGCACCGATAGCGCCCAGATCGAACAGGGCGGCATGACGTTCGTGGCGGATGCGCACATACGTTCCCGGGTCGCCGCCGGGGTCGTTCACCAGCCGGGGAAGAAACGAAACGGTCATGGCGCGGCCGGCCGCGGGGGGCAGAGTGATGAGAGGTTCATTCTTCATTGTGCCCGGCTCGCCGGGCGATGTCAAGCGCAGGAACCGCCGGGTCACGGTCCGGCAGGGGCTTTTCAGCGTTGAACTGCCGCGGTATCTATGGTAAGGCGATGCAAAACCGTCGGCTTTCGGGTATGGTTTCGGTGCCGAAGCCGGGCTGCCGCGCACCGCCCCCACCCCGGACTGCCGGGCGCAGGAGATCGCTTATGAATCGTATCAGGCACTGCCGGCCGTGGTGCATCGCCACCGGTATCGGAAGTCTGCCCTATGCCGGCGTCGATGAGGCGCTTGACCTGGTGTGTGAAAACGTTCCCCGGATACCTTTCTGGCCGCAGCTGCCGCGCCGCGGTTTCGGAGAGAACATGTACGCCCAGTATGCCGCCGGCTTTCCCGGTTTGGTCATCGACCGGGCGGCCGAACGGCTTTACGTCGATCCCGAGGCGCCGGATTTCATTGCCGCGCTGGGGAGTCACTGCGAGGCGGTCGACGGCGGCGATCTCGACCGTTTCGCCATCGACGCCGGCAATGCCGCCGCCCTGCGGCCGGCGCTGGCGCGTTTCGCCGCCCGCCGGGCGGAGATGGATCTGTGCCTGGTGAAGGGGCAGATCACCGGGCCGATCAGCTTCGGGCTGATGGTGACCACCGCCGACCGGCGGTCGATCATCTACCATGATACCCTCGCCGAGCTGCTGGTCGGTCACCTGGGGATGAACGCCCGCTGGCAGGAACGGATGATGGCCGAAAGCCTTCCCGGAGTGCCGCGGCTGATGTTTGTTGATGAGCCCTACATGGCTTCTTTCGGCACTGCTTTCTGCGCTGTTTCCCGGGAAATGGTCACCGAGCTTTTGGCCGGGGTGTTCGCAATGGTCGATGGTTATACCGGGGTACATTGCTGCGGTAACACCGACTGGTCGCTGCTGCTGGACTCCGGGGTTGACGTGGTGAATTTCGACGCCTGGGAATACGGCGAAAACCTGCTGCTGTATCTTGACGAGCTGCGGGAGTTTCTCGGCCGCGGTGGCTGTCTGGCTTGGGGCATCGTGCCCACCAGCGAGGTTGTGGCCGGGGCAACGACCGCCGGCCTGCTGGAGCGCTTCACGCTCCTGCTTGACCGCCTGACCGCGGCCGGTATTGCCGCTGAGCTGGCGCTGTCCCAGAGCATCATCACGCCCAGTTGCGGCTGCGGCTCATTGACGATTCCCCTGACCGAGCGGGTGTTCCGGCTGACCCGGGAGCTGGCGGTGGAAATTCGCCGCCGTTACGACCTGCCCGAACCGGAGATTCGGGTACCGGAAATATCTCCCGCACCTTGACGGCAGGGGGGTGGCGCAGCCATATTTGAACCACCCGTGTCTATCGCCGGCAGCGTCTGCCGACCGGTGGCGGGGGGTGTCAAACCTGCGGGAGCCCATCATGACCCAGCACACCTCACGTAACAACTACCGGACCTGCGAGCCGGCGATGGATGTTTTGTTTGCCGTCGGTGAAGTGGTAATCTACGTCGATCTCCCCGGCATTGCCAAGGAGGAGGTCGATATATCGGTTGAGGGCCGCCGGCTGCTGATCTCCGGCGACAAGCAGCGGCCACGGGACGGCCGTGAGCGCTGCCTGCTGCTGGAGCGTGAATACGGCCGCTTCTCGCGCGAGGTGGAACTTCCCGAGGCGGCGCAGGTCGAACGGGCGGAGGCCGGCCTGCGGGACGGGGTGCTGCGTATCGCGATACCTCTTGGCGGATCGTGACGCCGGAGGATGCTGCAACCGGTGACGGAAATCGAGCGGTTACAAAGCCGTCAAATCGTAACGGCGCCATCTGCCTTCGTTGCGCTGCACCCGCGACGTTCAATGTGTGGCCAGGTGCGTCGCACGTTCCGGGTTTTGCGCGCCGCGAATCCGGAGTCGTTGTTATGCCACCCCATTTTGACCTATTTTGGCAGTTGATATGGTTCCGTCTATCATGTTTGACGGGATATGAACCCCCGGGAGGAACAGGTTGTGACAGAAAAGGATAACAGGGAAAGGTTGCAGGACGAAGATCAGCAGCAGGAAGAGGACCCGCGGCGGGACAAAACGGACTCCGTGAACGATGACGCCGATGAGCGACCGGCTGCGGCGGCGCCGGAAACGGACGCCGCCGAAGAAGTCGAAACGGAAGAAGAGGAAGAGGAGCTGGTGATACCCAGTTCACTGCCGCTGCTGCCGATCCGCGATGTGGTGATCTTTCCCTTCATGATCATGCCGCTGTTCGTCGGCCGCGAATCGTCCATCAAGGCGGTGGATGAGGCGCTGGCCAACGACCGGCTGATCTTTCTCTCCACCCAGAAGCACGTTGCCGAGGAGAATCCCGGCCCCGATGACATCTACGGGGTGGGTACGATCTCGATGATCATGCGCAT
>JAFGAM010000130.1 GCA_016933675.1 Candidatus Anaeroferrophillacea bacterium | reverse complement strand
TCGTTCGAAAGAATTGATAGTTTCCGGACAACGTGCCGATGTAGCTCAGTTGGTAGAGCAGCTGATTCGTAATCAGCAGGCCAGCGGTTCAAGTCCGCTCATCGGCTCCAGAATAAAAACAGGCACGTGCAAGATATTTGCAGGTGCCTTTTCTTTGTCTTTTGGTCTGACCCCATACGGTACCCCACACGTACCTTTCGCTTGCCGGGCTACCCTGCCGGTTTTCCGATTGGTTATCTCGCAGGATGAGAATCAGTTTCCTTGCCGCCGCACTCAGCGGCCGGATTTCGCCTCGGCGGAGAATGTTACGTGCTTTCGGGAGAAAATTTGATGAGAGATGAGAGCCATCCGCGGAAGCACTCCCTGTTACATGACATTCCGGCGGTTCTGCCGGACGAACGGGTAGACGTCCTCCGGTTGACCGATGACCGGCGCATCGAGCGCATCGTCTCCCGGGGCCATGCCTCGCCGCCCGGCTTTTGGTATGATCAGGTGCAATGCGAGTTTGTCCTGCTGGTAAGCGGCCGCGCCGGGTTGCGTTTCGAGGCCGACGATGAGATCACTGTTCTCGAGCCCGGGGACTTCGTCGATATCCCCGCCCGCTGCCGCCACCGGGTCGAGTGGACCGCTGCCGATGGCGATACCGTCTGGCTGGCGGTGTTTTACTGATTCGTGTGCTCGGTTGTTTCCCATTGGTCAGGTACTATGGCTGGTATTCGGTCCGCCGCCGGTACCCGCCCGAGTTGGTATACCAACACACGTGATGGCATTACTTGTTTCACCATTCACCCGGTTTCACTGTTCGGGACCACCTCATGGCAGCATGCCCATACCTGAGCGGTTAGAGCGCCGGCATAACGGCGCCGGAGATCTCGATATAGTCGGCGACGAATAGTTCCAGCCGTTCGCGTTTGGTGTGGATGGCCTCGGCGGCGTCCAGGAGCCAGTAGCGGTCGTAAATACTGACGAGGGTGGGGTTTGGCGGACGATAGGTGAGATAATTGTCACGGTCGGACAACTGCCACTGGCCGTTGGAGAGTATCCCCAGCACCGCCCGCAGGCATCCCCTTGGGGACGAGCCGATCAGTGGTCGGCCCAGGACGCCGCCGTGGCCGTCGCAGCTGCCCGCGGTATCGATGCCGATCTCGTTGGTCCAGCGTGCCAGGCCGGCCATGTAGGTATCCATGCATCCCAGATCGTGTCCGTGGCTGCCCTCGCCACCGCCGTGACAGCGTTCCACCGTGCGCAGCCAGCGGGACTCTGGGAAGGATGTTGCCGGTGGGGAAAAGGTGTCGCCGTGCAGGCAGCCGTCCAGGTTCGCCGTGTGCAGCACTCGGTTGAGATAATTCAGGTTGTCCGGCGGTTCGCTGAAGCGGGCGAAGGCGATTACCGTGTCGCCGCTGAAGGTGCCGGGGGCATGGGGATCGATCCGTTCCTGGGGCTGGGTCGGCCACGAGATATCCGTTCGGTTGACCGAGGAGCTGAAGATGCGCCGGGCGTGGCGTTTGATCGCCGGGCCGACATCCTCGCCGGGATAGACCACCTCGGCGGCCCCGCCGGTCTTGTCTGCCAGCCGCCGCAGCAAGTCTGCTGCTGGACCGGCGCCCACCCCGACGGTGAAGAAACGGCAGCCCGTGGCCGCTTGACGGTGTCGCCCACGTGCCAGGTCCCGCCGTCGGTGATCAGCAGAACATCGCCGTGGTATTCGTTGCGGGATGCAAAAACAGCTTCCATGGCGGCGGCGATCTCCGTGCCTCCCATGTTTGCTTCCAGACGGCGGGTGAAGCCCGGACTTCAGTTAAGGTGGTGCGGTTACAGAGCCGATGGCCGTCTTCGAACAGCCACTGCCGGTGCGTGCCGAAGGCGAGGACATTGACGGAATCCTGCGGTTGCAGGTGATGGTAGAACTCCAGCAGGCCGGCCTTCGCCTGGGTGATGGAATCCCCGGCCATGGACCCCGAGCAGTCGATCACCAGCGTCATCATTCGGCGGCGGCCACCGCTCACATCCGGCAACTCCGGGTTGAACGCCGCCAATACGGTCCAGCCGTCGAGGTCCCGCCCGGTGACGGTCAGACACGGATGAACCTGCGGCGATTCGAGAATGCAGACGAAATCCCGATCCATGAACGCCGTCCGCCGGGCCAGGGTGTAGACCGTTTCGTCGGTACCCTGGTGCCGTGGTTGCAGCCGATGACTCGGCGATTCCAGCCGGCAGCTCGCCAGTTCGCCGTGCACCGTGAGGCGCAATGAGAAGAGATTCTCCGCGCGCGGATCGATCACCGGTTCGTGGTGCGCCGCCAGACCGGCGGCGGGTTCACCGTAGCGCGGTGCCACGGCGGTGGGCAGGGTGTAGCGCAGGGTGGCGTCCTGCCAGCGCAGGATTTCGGCCCATGTGAAGGTGACTTCGACCTGCGTCCGCGGCAGGATGTTGCCGACGTTCATGGTGCAGAGGCCATCATCAATGCGTTCCAGCATTACCGCGCCGTCGCCGGCGTCCTCGTAATCGGCGGCGGCGCCGCCCCGTTCGCGGATAACCCCTTTCAAACGGCGGTTGCCGATGGTTACATGCAGGCCCACAAGGACTGCCCGCGGCGGCAGCGGAAAGGTATAGACCGCCTCGATATCCTGCGTTTCCGGGTTGCGGTAGGTCTGGGTCACGGTAGTGGCGGCGAGCAGACCCTCGATGAGAACCTCAACCGTCACCTTCTCCAGGATCTGCTTTTGCGGCAGCGGCATGCCGTTGTATGTTCCGTGGTAGGTCGTCATCTTCCTTTTCCTCTTTTTTCCGCTGCAGGTGCCGCAGTACGTTGGTGACGCGGCGCGAAAGATCCCGAATCTCCTCCGGGGCGAGCCCCGCCGCCTCGGGGTCGATCACCAGTTCCAGCCCCGGGGCGAGGTGCAGGTGGCTTTTTACCGCGATGCTGCCGGGGGCCCGTCGGGGTGCCGGCGGCATCGGGCGGCCGCCGGCGGCTTCCGGGTCGGCCACCAGCTCCCGGATGCGTTCGAGGTTGAGACCGGCGCGCTTCCATTTGCCCACCGCCAGCAACTGCTCCAGGTGGCGGCGGGTGTAAAAAGCCCCCTTGCCGCTGCCCTCGGGCCGGTCGACGATGCCCGACTGGATATAGTAGCGCACCGTGCGCCGGTTCATGCCGGCAAGAGAACATATCTCGTCCAGGGTAAACGTGTCGCTCTTTTTCATGCCATTTATACTAGCCACTTTTACTGTCATTGTCAAACAAAAAAAGGCCACGAATCGGAACCGACTTGATGTACGGGAAAAAACAGGGTAGTGATTCAGACAAACGTCAGGCGGCGATCCCCTGGGTGGAGGCATGGGATCATTGACTTCCCCGGCGGTTTCAATCCATAATTCCATCGCTGACCTGATGCTCGCCAGGGCGTTTGCCAGCAGGTATTCCCATGGGCCATGCAACCCGGGAGTTCGGGCACGGCGGCGATGTGGGCGTCATCGGCATCGCTCCGGCACATGATACATTCGTATGTTCTTGTCGTCAGGTGCACCCAACCGATATCTCGGGATGAGATCTCGTATCAGTCTGACCCGATAGGGTTTTGCCTTGCCGCCGATTCTTCGCCGCTGCGATTTTTCCTCGATACCGCCTGTGCGGAAGATTAGGTAGCTGAGGGAGATGGAAATGTTCGGGAAGAATGTCCGGCGGATACACCGCCTGGTGTCCGGTTGGCGGGGCGTGGCGGCCGGGGATGGGGGCCGCGAGCAGATGCGCCGGCGGCGGTTTTCGTTATCGCTTCGGATGTGGTCGCCGGTGGCGCCGCCATTGTGCGGATTACTGCTCCTGCTGGCGGCGATTCCACCGGTCTCGGCGGCCGGGGCGGCCCGCGCAGTCGCGACAGAGACCGAATGGGTTGCCGAAATGGCGGCCGCGGCGCGTATCCCGATTGCCGCACGCCGCGACGAGGCCCATGCCGTGAGCCTGCACTACACCCTGTGGCGGGGGGCCGAGGGTGGCTTGGCGGTGACAGGGACGCTGGAAAATACCTTCGTGTGGGATCTGGACGATGTCAACCTGGAGCTGACCGTCACCGCCGTGGCGGACGGCGTCGAACGATTCCGGGGCACAGCCCGTGAACTGATTCTGCCCCGGCACGAGGGGATGCCGTTCGTCTTCCGTTTGCCCGTCCTGGCGTCGGGCGCTTATATGTTCACGTTTGCCTATGAATACGCCTGCCCCGATGACGATGGCGACGACGGCTTTCCGTCCGCCGGCCCCTTCGGTGTGACCGATTTCAGCTGGTTCGAGCATGAGATCACTATCCCCGCCCGCTGAGCGGCGGCGGCTGGCACAATTGCCTAATGCCGTCGCACCTGATAGCATTGGCGCAGGCTGCGTGAGCCGGGTGCTATTCCCATCCGTCGCGTGTCGCTGAAATAGCCGGGCGCCCCCTGAGGGGTTCAAGCAATGCCAATTGCCGCGCCTCGCACGCCGGGAATTTTTGTCTCAATGCGAGCTGATGCGCACCTCATCCTCCCCGCTGAACGGGAAGTCACGAGGTATTAATCATCCCGGACATTGTCGGGTTTTATCTTGTTTGATTTCTTGATTCCTGGTTCCTGAGTTCTCAATTCTGCCTTCTGACCCCTGGATTCCGGCAAAAAATGATTCGTACGACCATCTTCATCATCATGCTTCACTTGTTGCCGTCGCTCATCCTGTCGCCGCCGCCCGCGGCGGCCGTTGCCGCCGCCGTCCTCGCGTCTGCATCCGCCGTCGGGGCGGATGCCGCGGTTACGTTTGGCGCCGCCCATGCCGGGGCAGCGCCTTTGGGTGGTGTTGACCATGCCGCTTCCGTCGCCGCGCCCGGGAAGACGGCACCGGTCTGCGCTGCCCTGGTGGCGGCTGCGGCCGCGCCTCCCGACGCCCGGACCATCGTCGAGCGTGCCTTCGACTACCTGCGCGGCAAAAACTCCCGCTCGGTGGTGGAGATGACCATTCACCGGCCAGATTTTGAGCGCCGTATGGTGATCCGCGGCTGGACCCGCGGGCGCCGCGAGGCGATCTTCTTCATCGACGCGCCGCCCCGGGACGCCGGCAACGGTACCCTCAAGGACGGGCAGAATATGTGGACCTACAACCCGAAGATCGACCGGGTGATCAAGCTGCCGCCGTCGATGATGAGCCAGGGCTGGATGGGCTCCGATTTTTCCAACAATGACCTCGCCAAGAGCGACACCCTGCTGGACGACTATACCCATAACCTCGTGGAGCAAAAGATGGTGGACGGCCGCGCGGTCTACGTCATCGAGTCCATCCCCCGGGAGCTGGCGCCGGTGGTCTGGGGCAAGCAGGAGCTTGCCATCCGCGAAGATGGCCTGCTGCTGGGACAGGCATTTTTCGACGAGGACATGGTGCTGGTTAAGGATCTGGTTACGGCGCGCATCGAGGTTGTCGACGGCAAGGATTTCCCGGTCGAATGGACCATGCGCGGGGCCGGTGAAACCGGCCACTGGACCCGCCTGGTGTATCACGAGCTGGATTTCGACGTCGATCTGCCCGGCGGCCTGTTCACCCTTTCGAGTCTGAAACGCGGCGGCCGTTGAGATGGAAGATCTGCGGCTCGCATGGCGCAACGTCTGGCGGCATCCGCGCCGTACCCTGCTTACCATCCTGGCGATCTCCTTCGCCGCCCTGCTGCTGGTATTCATGCTCTCCCTTCAGCTTGGTTCCTACCGCGAGATGATCGACGCCGCGGTGCGGCTCGGCACCGGCCACCTGCAGGTGCAGGCGCCGGGTTTTTTCGCGGAGCCGGAGATGCGTCTCACGGTCGACCGTCCGGACGCCGTGGTCATATTGCTCCGTGCCACCCCGGGCGTCACCGGGGTGAGCTGCCGCTCGCAGTCCTTCGCCCTGGCGGCGAGCGCGCACCGCACCCGGGGTATCCTTGTCGAAGGGGTCGACCCGGCGCACGAGCCGGAGATCTCCGCCGTCGACCGCCAGATCCGCGCCGGGCGTTATCTGGAACCGGATGATCGGCAGCGGGCGGTGATTGGCGGGCTGCTGGCGGACCGGCTGCGGGTGGCTCCGGGCGACGAGCTGACGCTGCTGGGGCAGGGCCGCGACGGCTCGGTGGCCGCCGGGGTGGTGGAAATCGTCGGTATCTTCCGCTCCGGCGTTGATGATTACGACCGCGCCGCGCTGCACATGCCGCTCGTCACCTTCGACGAGGTTTTTGCCATGGGTGGCCGGGTGCACCGGGTGGTGGCCGCCGTCGATCGCCTGGGGGCGGTGGCCGAGCTGAAGGCGGCACTGGCCGCCGGCGATACACTGGCGGGACTCGCGGTACGTGACTGGACCGAACTCCTGCCGGGGGTCAAACAGAGCATTCAGCTCGATCTGGTGAGCGGCTTCATCACCTACGGCGTCCTCCTGGTGGTGGTCGCCTTCAGTATTCTCAACACCTTTCTCATGGCGATCTTCGAGCGTACCCGGGAATTCGGCGTCCTCATGGCCATCGGTACCCCGACCCGGCGACTGGTGCGGCTGGTGCTGCTGGAATCGGCGTTCATGTCGTGGCTCGGGGTGATCGCCGGAACCGCCGCCGGCGCCGCTCTCACCGTCTACTTCAGCCATGCCGGCATCGGCATGGGAGGGGCTGCCGATCTCCTGCGCCAGTACGGCATGGAGGGGCGGATCTATCCCTGGCTGAACGGGATTTCGCTGACCGTGGGACCGGTGCTGGTGCTGTTCATCACCGTGGTCACCGCCCTGGTGCCGGCCTGGCGCGTCACCCGGCTGCGGCCGGTGGATGCCCTGCGGGCACATTGACCGGCGGAAGGATTGCGGACAATGTATTTTCGGTTTGCCTGGCGCAACCTCTGGCGTAATCCGCGTCGCACCGGAGTCATCCTCACGGCGATATTTGTCGGTGTGGCGAGCATGATCTTTCTTGGTGCTGTCTCCCGCGGTTCCATGACCGGCATGGTGGACAACGCCATCGGTGATCTCACCGGCCACCTGCAGGTGCGGCACCCGGAATACCGTGGCGATCCCGCTCTCGACCACCGCATCGACGATCCCCTGCCAGTGCTGGAGCTGCTGGCGGAAATCCTGCCGTCGACGGCCCGGATCGCTCCGCGTCTTCGGGTCGACGCCGTTGTTTCCACCGCCCGAAAAACCGCCGGGGTGGTGCTGGTGGGCATCGATCCGGGGGCGGAACGCGGCTCTTCCTTCATCGCCGCGGCCCCCCTGGAAGGGGAATACCTCCGCGGAGACGATAATAACGGCATCCTTGTGGGCTCGGCCCTGATGGGAACCCTGGGAATCCGCCGCGGCAGCAAGGTGGTACTCATGAGCCAGGGCGCCGACGGCGAGCTGGCGTCGATGGCGTTTCGCATCCGCGGGGTGTACCATGCCGACCTGGCGGCCACCGAAAAACGTTGTGTCTTCGTGCCGCTGGCCGCCGCCCGGCGGCTGCTGGGGGTGGAGCGGGCGGTGACCGAGGTTGCCGTCACCCTGCCGGGAACTACCTTCGAGAGCGATCTGCCGGCGCGGCTGGCCCGGCAGCTGAACGGTTCCCTGGTCGACGTCGGGCTCACGGCCGCCCCCTGGCGCGAACTGTTGCCGGCGATGAGTGCCTACCTCGGCATGTTCGACTTCTTTCTCCTCATCTGGTACCTGGTGGTGTTCGTCGCCATGGGGTTCGGCATCGCCAACACCGTACTCATGGCGGTGTTCGAACGCATGCGCGAGTTCGGTCTGCTGCGGGCGCTGGGGATGCGGCCGCGGCGGATCTTTTTCATGGTGCTGGGTGAAACCCTGCTGCTGCTGGTTTTGGGACTGGCCGCCGGCAATCTCGCCGGCGGCGCCGGGGTGGTGCTGCTGAACCGCACCGGGCTCGATCTCTCGGCCTTCGCCCGCGGCGCCGAGATGTGGGGTATGACGCGCATCGTCTGGCCGCGGATCGCCCTGAGTGACCTGCTGCTGGCCAACGGTACGGTGCTGGTGCTCGGGGTGCTGACCGGCGTCTATCCGGCGCTCAAGGCGGCGCAGTTTACCCCGGTGGAGACCATGCGCCGCACGTGAACCATACATATATGTGCAGATGAGGGACGATCACCATTTGGGAATAAATGGGGACCGCCACTATGTTATTCTTTCCGGGGTACTGCCGTGAAGCGGTTGTAGATGACTTCTTTACCAGCGTCGGTATCGGAATCGTTTTTAACAAATGATGGTGTTGTAAAAAGTCTCCATCTGCTGCGTTGCGCTGCCTCCTTCGTCATTGCGGCGTACGCTCTGTTTGCCTCATTCCTCAGGATGTGTGCGCCGTGCAGCTGGAGCTTGTTACGGAGCTATCCCGTTTTTCGAGTTGTTGCGAGTTTATCAACAAATGGCGTTGGCGTAGTTCCGCGCCACCTGAGTCGCTCAACGCAGGGTGACGCTGCATTCCTCAGGTAAGGAAGCGCCGCGAATCTGGAACCGTCACGGTGCCATCCATTTCGGCGACTTGCGGCAGTTGTTTCGGTTGCATCAATTTCGCGACGAGGTAGATATGACGGATATGGAAACCGCTCCGGGGCCGATGGTCGCGGTGGTGGGGGTCAGCAAGATCTATCGCCAGGGCAAGCTGGAGGTCCGGGCGCTGGACGAATTGTCGCTGACGGTGGCGGCAGGAGAGTTCATCGCCCTGGCGGGGCCGTCGGGCTCGGGCAAGACCACCCTGCTGAACATCATCGGCGGACTCGATCTGCCCGATGCCGGCCGGGTGGTGGTGGACGGTCATGACTACGCCGTTATGAGCGGCGGTGATCTTGCCGACCTCCGCCTCCGGCGCATCGGCTTCGTCTTTCAGTCCTACAATCTCATCCCGGTACTCTCGGCGGCGGAGAACGTCGCCTACGTGCTGCGCCTGCAGGGGGTGGAGCCGGCTGAAACCCGCCGCCGGGTACACGCCATGCTCGCCGACGTCGGCCTCGCGGGCCTTGAACACCGGCGTCCGGCGGAACTCTCCGGCGGCCAGCAGCAGCGGGTGGCGGTGGCCCGGGCGCTGGTCTCAGGGCCCGCCATCGTGCTCGCCGATGAGCCCACCGCCAACCTCGACTCGGTCAACGGCGAGAAGCTCTTGCAGCTCATGGCGCGGATGAACGCGGAGCGGCGGGCGACCTTCATTTTTTCGACCCACGAGCGCATGGTGATGGATTACGCCCACCGGCTGGTGCGGCTCAAAGACGGTCGGGTGACCGCACCGTGACCGCGTTGTCTTCGTCGGTTCACTGCGACCTGTTGTCGCGCCTTGCGGGCCGCGAATCCGCCTTTGGTCAGGGCGCCATTCCGGAAAAACCTTGCGGCTGCCGATGGCACGGATTAACCCTTGTGACTGGCTTATGACGCACCGCAAGGGGGAGGCGCGGCGGCCGTGGTTTTCTTATGCGGCGTATGTTCCGCGACGGGCGCTCATCCGCACGGCGCTGCTGGTGCTCTCTGTCGTCGCCGCGTCGCCGGTTTCGGCTCTGGAAGTCGAACTCGGCGGCCAGTTCCGTCTGGCGGGCGATTTGTCATGTCATGGGGGTGATACGGCCCTTGCCCGTGCCGCCGGAGCAACGGCTCTGCAGGACGGCGCCGCCACCCTGCGGTTCGATACCCGCACCGCGTTTTCCGACCGGATGTCGCTGACGGTGCACTACGAGGCCGTCGCCGCCGGCGGCGATACCCGGCGGGCGCTGGCCGCGGCGGGTGCGGGCGAGTTGTACGGCACCGTTATCCCGGAGGATGACCGCCGGCTTGTCGACCTGACCCGGGTGGTGCGTGAGCGCGACGGCGGTGTTTTATATCATCGCCTCGATCGCCTGCATTTCGACCACACCTTGCCCCGGGGTCTGCTGCGCCTCGGGCGTCAGGCCCTATCCTGGGGCAACGGGTTGTTGTTCAATCCCGCCGATCTGGTGAATCCCTTTTCTCCCGCCGACGTCGTACGGGACTACAAGATCGGCACCGACATGCTGCTGCTGCAGGCCTGGGGCGAGCGGGTTGCCGACTTCCAACTGGCGCTGGTGCCGCGGCGGGATTCCGGGGACGGCGATTTCAGCGCGAAATGTTCTTCCGCCGCCGCCCGCGTCCGCCGGTCCCGGGGGCCGCGGGAGGCCGATCTGATGCTGGCGTACCACTACGACACCCTGGTGGCCGGCGCCGGCCTGAGCGGTTTTTTCGGCGGTGCCGCCTGGCGCACCGACGTCACCTGGGCCGTCGGCGCCGGGGCGGCAGGCGGTCCCGAAAGCTATGTCTCGGCGGTGATCAACCTCGATTATTCGTGGGCCTGGGGCGGAAAAAACTGGTACGGATTCGTCGAAGGGTATTATGACGGTGCCGGTGAACCCGATGCCGAAACGGCGCTTGCCGACCCCTGGATCTTGGCATTGCGCGAACGTGGCGAACTTCATCTCACCGGCCGCCACTATCTCGCCGGGCACCTGCGCTGCGAGGTGCACCCCCTGGTCAACCTCATGGTCACGGTGATCGGCAATCTCGATGACGGCTCGCTGGTCTGTCAGCCGCGTCTGGCCTGGGATGTCACCCGCGCACTGGATTTGCTGCTGGGCGCCGATCTTCCCGTCGGCGGCCGCGGCAGCGAGTTCGGCACCCGCCGCCTGCCCCTTGCCGATATTCCCGGCGGGACGGAATTTTCCGGCACCGTGGCTGTGCCAACGCGACTCTACCTCCAGCTTACGCGCTATTTCTGATGGGACTCCGCCGAGATGATTTCGCCAAAAGCTTATGGTCAACATCGCCATTATTTCCGACAGAAACAGTTTCCCTTTATGTGGCATATTTTCCCCCGCTATGATATTCCTCTATCAGGTTGAGTCATTCCGGGGCGGGGTCCGGGCCGTCCCGGGGTCTTTAATCCATGGGTTGCGGTGTTTGCCGGCGGGGGAGTATGTCTGTCAAGGATACGGAAAAACAGCGTGAGGTGTTCTGCGTCGTTCGCGGCCGGATCTACCGCGGGGTTTTGCCGGGGGTTCCGGAAACCGTACGGACACTGGATCTGGTTAACAATCTTAACCGTTTTCAGACCCTGTTCAGCGGCGGTAGTCTGCTGCCCGGCCATCTGCCGCTCCAAAACGTCGAGATCGTTCTTCCCGGCGGCGGTCGGTGGACGGCCCCAGAAATCATGCTGCGGGCGGCCGATATCCTGTTTCTCTATGACAACTACCCGCATCTGGGTGATGTCCTCGAGCGCCAGCGGGCTGAAAAGGCCGACACCCTGGGCGGTGAACAGGCATCAGGTTTTGCCGTCAGCCGGCTGAGGGTGCTGATTCCCCGGTCTGAAGGGGCCTTCTACGAACTGGTGGGATGCGGACGTGGGAGGGTCAAGCAACTTATGAGCCGGCGCTTCTGGGCCCTGACCGGGGTCGATATCCGCGACGTGTCCGGCGGTGCGGACGGCATCCGGGTTCGTGATATGGGTCACCGGCCCTTCGTTGCCGTTAACGGGTCGATGATCGAAAGCTACCAACTGGAAGATTCCGATCGGTAGGAAAACGGCCCCGGTATGGGTTTGAACGGTCGTGGCCGGGGTGCGGGTTGGATCACGGATGCCCGTGCTTTCGGGTCGCCAGACCGGCCTCGATGTCCGCCTGGATCGCTGCCGCCGCCTGCAGGGGCTCGGCGGCATCCCGGATGGGGCGGCCGACGACAACGTAATCGGCGCCGTCGGCGATGGCCCGGGCGGCGGTCGCCACCCGCTGCTGGTCGTCGTTTTTCACCGTGTCGCCGTCGGCGGCGCGAATTCCCGGGGTGACGATGAAGAAATCATTCCCCAGCTCCCGCCGTAGCCGGGCGGCTTCCAGCGGCGATGAAACCAGCCCGTCGCAGCCCATGTGTACCGCCTTTTGCGCCCGGTGAAAGACCAGTTCCGCGACCGTTCCGGTCAATCTCATGTGTCGCAGGTCGTCCTCGCTGAAGCTTGTCAGCACCGTCACCCCGAGGATCTTTACGTCCCCCCGGGCCGCCACCGCCGCCGCGATGATGGCGTCGTTGCCGTGTACCGTGGTGAAGGTGACGCCGCGGCCGGCCACCTGGGCCACCGCTCGCTCAACGGTGGCCGGGACATCGAAAAACTTCAGATCCAGCATCACCTGGCGGCCGCGGGTGGTGAGCCAGTCGACCATCGGGAAGCCCCCGGCGAGAAAAAGTTGCAGGCCGACCTTGTAGAACAACACCTGGTCCTCGAGGCGTTCCACCCAGCGCCGCGCCTCGGCGACGGTGGGGACATCGAGGGCGTAGATGAGCCGTTCACGGGCGGGGATGGCGGACTTCGCGGTTGTCATGGGTTACTTTTCCTTCTTTTGCGGGATGCTCTGAAAGCCGTTACGGCAGCGTCATTGTATATCCCGTTTCGTATCCCGTAATTGCGTCAAAGTCAATCGGGATGACATTGGGCGGAAGCGGGGAAGGGGCGTGTCGGGTGTGCGGGGCCGGGGGACAAAGCGGCAGCCTGATCCCGGGGCTTCCAGAGCGGCCCTGCGGCAATTCCCGACTTCCATTTTTCCTCCCTTGCGTTAGAAGATTGCATTGCAACTGCAATCGCATCCGAAACAAACGTGAAGAGGGGATGGCACCACTACGGCACCGGACTGGCGGGTGTTTCTTTATCTTGTGGTGGGCGGCGTTCCCCTGCGTCAGGTGAGGCGGGTTGCTGCGGGAGCGGCGGTCCGGGGGCCAGCCGCCACCGCGGCGGAAGGATGATCATGGTTTTTTTCACGATCCTGCTACCTATTTTCTTCATCATTCTCCTCGGGGTGTTGTTCGAGAAGCTCAAACACCCCGATTTTCGGTCGGTTTCCGATATCACCCTCTATTTCTTCACCCCTTGCCTGATCTTTTCCGGCCTCATCCGCGGCCATGAGAACATCGCTGCGTTTCTGCCCCGGGCGGCGGCCTTTATGTTGCTGCTTACCGCCGTCTTCTGGCTTCTCGCTGAAATCTGCGGCCGCCTGCTGCGGCTCGACGGCCGGCAGCGCAGCGCCTTTTCCCTCACCACCATCATGATGAATACCGGTAACTACGGCCTGCCGCTGGTGCTCTTCGCCTACGGTGACGAGGGGCTGGCCTACGCCGTCATCGTCCTCGTCCTGTTCACCTTTCCGCTCGGCACCCTGGCGGTTTACATCGCCTCCCGCGGGCAGGCGAGTGTGGGTCAGTCCCTGCGCGAGATCCTGAAAATTCCTCTGTTTCACGCTATCGTTCTGGCCTCGCTGGTGCGCTGGTTTGCCCTGCCGGTGCCCGAGGTGCTGCTCAAGGCGATCCATCTGGTGGGGCAGGCGGCGATTCCCGGCCTGCTGATGCTGCTGGGCATGCAGCTTGCCCGCACCCGTATTCGGGCCGCTTCCCTGGCCCCCCTCGTTTCCGGCACCGGGCTGCGGCTGGTGGTTTCCCCCTTCATCGCCATCGGGCTTTGTGCCCTGCTGGATATCGGCGGGTTGCCGCGGGACGTGCTGGTGCTCCAGACCAGTACCCCGGCGGCAGTTATCCCCCTCCTCTATGCCGTCAAGTACGATGCCCATCCGGAGATGGTCGCCGGGGGCATATTTTTCTCCACTATCCTCAGCGGCTTGACATTGACTGTTCTGCTCTTTTATCTGCTGCCGGCTTCTTGACAACCTCAACATCATCATCATCTTCTTCTTCGTTGTTCCGCCACCCCAGTCGTTCAAGGTAAGGAGCGGCGCTCTCCCCGGATGGGGGCGCGCCGTGAATCCGGGTGGTTATGGTGCCCCCCCCTTTTTTGCCGTATCGTAGCGGTTGCTGCGGTTCCCCCGGTATTCCGTCAGAAAAAAATAAAAAAAGGTTTGGTTGATGCCGCCACGTGTTCCGATGCCGCGGAGTGGCCCTTTGCCGGTGTCCCGGATAGACCGGGAGACCGGCGGCCGCGCCGGTGGCGGCGGCTGTCGCTGCCCCGGAATGAATCATCGCGGAGCGTCGTCGCGCTGCCGCCGATTTTCTACCGCTGCCGCCGGTTTTGCCTTTCGCCGATGGGGATGGTGTGATGTCGTCCGGATCGGGAATGATTTTTCGAGGGGAATTTTCTGTTACATGAAAACCGTGAAACAACGCAGTTTTTTTCGTATTAGTGCTTGACAAAGCGGGGTGTGGTGGGTATTTATGTGGGCGAAAGTGGATGAAAGTGGGGTAAGCTGTCCATTAATGGGGCGAATGTGGGGGTGGCGTGTTTCGCGGGCGGTTCGAACACACGATCGATGCCAAGGGCAGGTTGAACGTGCCGGCCAGGGTGCGGGAGGTTCTGCATGACCGATACTCCCTCGCGCTGATGGTCACCAATGGCTTCGACGGCTGCCTCGACTGCTATCCTCTTTCCGAATGGGCGGTGCTGGAAGAAACAGCGTCTCGCCTGCCGCAGCACAATAAGGAAGTCAAGAGTTACCAGCGTTTCTATCTCTCCGCCGCGATCGAGTGTCCCCTGGACGGCCAGGGCCGCATCCTCCTCCCGCCTTCTCTGCGCAGCTACGCGGAACTGGAAAAAGACGTTGTTGTCGTCTGTACCGGAAAAAAGATCGAACTCTGGAGTCGTGAACGCTGGGGTGCCGAGCTGGGTGACATCAAGGGCTCGGGCAGCGAAATCTGCGCGGCGATTGCCGCTCTGGAACAGCTTCACCGGTGAGGCGGGAGGGGACTGGATGACGCATATCCCCGTCCTGCTCGAAGCGTCGCTGGAATATCTGGCCCTCGAACGCTTCGATGCCGCGCCGGGGGTAGTCGTGGACGCGACCTTCGGCGGTGGCGGCCATGCGGTGGCAATGCTCGAACGTGGTGGCGGGGGTCTGCGGGTGGTGGCCATCGACCGGGATCCCGAAGCCGTCGGTCGAGCGGCGGCGCTGCAGCAGCGTTTTGGAGACCGGTTTGCGCTGCTCGGCGGCAACTTCGCCGAACTTGGCGGTCTGCTGGACGCGCAGGGCATCGGCAGGATCGACGGACTGCTCTTTGATCTGGGGTTTTCCTCCTTTCAGATCGATACTGCCGGCCGGGGCTTCAGTTTCCAGCATGACGGTCCCCTGGATATGAGAATGGATCCCGGCCACGGACGTTCGGCGACGGATATTCTCGCCGGCGCTGAGGTCGGGGAACTGGAGGAGATTTTCCGGCGCTACGGTGAGGAGCCCCGTGCCCGGGCCGTCGCCCGGGCAGTGGTTCGGGCGCGGGCCGAACGGCCGCTGACCCGTACGGTTGAACTTGCCAACCTGGTGGCGGCGCTGGTGCCCGTCCGTGAGCGGCTGCGGCAGCGGCTGCATCCGGCGACACGGATCTTCCAGGCCCTGCGCATTGCCGTTAACGACGAACTGACCGCCCTTGCCGACGGTCTTGAGGCCGGCATCGGGCGTCTGCGGCCCGGTGGCCGCGTCGTGGTGATCGCCTATCATTCCCTGGAGGACCGGCTGGTGAAGCAATTCTTCCGGCGCCGCGCACGCACCTGTACCTGTCCGCCGGGGTTGCCGGTCTGTCACTGCGGGACCAGGCCGGACCTGGAGATCCTCACCTCGCGGCCGGTGATGCCGACGCCGGCGGAAACGGCCGCCAATCCCCGTAGCCGCAGTGCCCGGCTGCGGGCGGGAGTACGGCGATGACCCGCTCCACCGGCAATCGGTTGCAACAGGTTGGCAATATTGCCGGGGTACTGGTGGTCATCAGTGCCGTCTTTTTTGCCGCCTGGGTGCATTACCAGGTGGTGGAGCGGGGATATGAGCTGGTAGCGGTGCGGGAGCGACTGCGCCAACTGCGTGAGCGTAATGAGACCCTCAAGACCGAGGTCGCGACCCTGCAGCAGCCGGATCGGCTCGAGCGGCTGGGACGGCAGCGGTTCGGGCTTCGGTATCCCGGGGTGGAACAGAAGGTGATTATTAAATGAGCCGGCGATTGCGACCCCGCGCCGCGGACGGTCCCCGGCCGTGGCGGTTCCATGCCGTGGCCTTGTTCCTGTGCGTTGTCGGGGTCGGCATGGTGAGTCGGGCTTATTACTTGCAGGTGATCCGCGGCGAGGAGTTCCACGAACGCCGCCAGCGGCAGCACCGACTGGCGGTGGAGATCAAGCCGGAACGGGGTGAGGTTGTCGATGTCCACGGTAGCCGGCTGGCGGTGAGCCTCGAGAGCGAGTCGATCTATGTGCGGCCGCCGCGGATCGAAAACCGGTCGCTGGCGGCCCGCAAGCTGGCCGCGGCCCTGGGCTGGTCGCCGCAGAAGGCGCTGCAACGGGTCACGGGTACACGCCATTTCCAGTGGCTGGATCGCGATGTTTTGCCCGGCCGGGCGGATGCGGTTCGGGCGCTGAACCTGGATGGCGTCGGCTTCATCGGCGAACGCCGGCGTTTCTATCCCAACCGTGAACTGGCTGGCCAGGTGCTGGGTTTCGTTGGGGTCGACAGCCACGGGCTGGAGGGTCTGGAACGTCAGTACGACCGTTACCTGCGGGGGGAGAAGAACGTCGTCCTGATCGAGCGCGATGCCCGCTGCCGGCCCCTGGATACCCAGGGCCGGGGGAATTCCACCGGTCACCGGGGGAAGACGCTGGTGGTGACCATCGACCGGACCATGCAACATGCCGCCGAACGGGAGCTGGAGCGGGCGGTGAAGCGGGCCGATGCCGACCGCGGGATGATCCTGGTGATGGAGACCCAGACCGGTGCCATTCGTGCCCTGGCCCATTACCCGTTTTTCAATCCCAACGCCTTTACCGAATCCTCACCCGCGGTGTGGCGCAACCGGGCGGTGGCCGACTTGTTCGAACCGGGGTCGACCTTCAAGGTGTTCACCGTTGCCGCCGCCCTCGAGGCGGATGTCGTGGCTCCTGCCGACCGGTTCGACTGCGAGCAGGGTTCGTACCGTGTCGGCGGCCGCATGATCCACGATACCCATGAATACGGTCTGCTGGATATTGCCGATATCGTCAAGTTCTCCAGCAACATCGGCTGTGCCAAGATCGTCGAGCGGCTGGGAAACGAGAAGTTGTATGAATTTCTCGCCGGCTGTGGTTTCGGTGACCGCTCGGGTATCGACTTCCACGGTGAAAAGGCCGGCGAACTGCGTGAATGGCACACGTGGCGAGCGGTCGACGCCAGCAACATCGCCTTTGGTCAGGGGGTGTCGGTAAACCTGATGCAGTTGGCCGCGGCTTACGCCGCCTTTGCCAACGGCGGCTACCGGGTGCGACCCCACCTGGTGGACCGGGTGGTGGACGACAGCGGCTGGCCGGTTTACCAGGCTCGGGCCCTGGAGCATCGTCGGCGGTGCATGTCGCCGAGAACCGCCGCCCGGGTGCTGGCGATGCTCGAGCGGGTGGTCGATGATGACGGCACCGCCCCGGCGGCCCGCATTCCCGGTTATCGGGTAGCGGGCAAGACCGGTACGGCGCAGAAATTTGACCGCGCGGCGAAGACCTATTCGCGGCGTGACTATATCGCTTCATTTGTCGGTTTCGTGCCCGGTACCAGGATGAGCGGCGATATGTTCATTGCCGTGGTCGTCGAGGAACCGCGCAACAGCATCTATGGCGGCATCGTCGCGGCACCTGCCTTTCAACGGTTGGGGGCTCATGTGCTGGCGACACTGAATATCGAACCCGCGACCCGGGTCATGGTCGCTGCCGCCGATTGCCCGGAGATGCCGGCATTGCCGGTGGCCGCGGCCCTCCCCGTACCGCGTGGGCCGAAAGCGGCGGCCGCCGCCGGGGCGATGCCCGATTTCAGTGGTCGCTCGGTGCGCGAAGTGCTGCATTATCTCGGCACCCTGCCCGTACCGCTGAAGATCACCGGCAGCGGTCGGGTGGTGAAACAGCGCCCGCGGCCGGGTACCGAACTGGCACGGGTGGAGCATATCGAATTGACCCTGGCCGCGGACTGAAAAGAATAATGCTGAGTATGGTCGATACCTCCCGACATCATCCTGCCGCCACCGATGACGCGCGGCCCCTTGCGGCGCTGCTGCGCGAGGTCGAGGTACGGGCGATGGTCGGCGCGGCGAACGTCCCGGTGCGGGGGGTGACCGCGGACAGCCGCACGGTGGTGTCGGGGATGGTGTTCGTCGCCGTTGCCGGCAACCGGGTGGACGGCCATGATTTTATCGCCGATGCCTGGGATCGGGGTGCCGCGGCGGTCTTCGTCCAACGGCCGGAAGTGTTTGCCACGTGGCGGAAGCGGCTCCCGGCGGGTGCGATTCTGGGCCTCGTGGATCACTCCCCGCAGGCGCTGGCGGTGCTGGCCGCCGCCGATGCCGGCTGGCCGGCGGAGCGCCTGTACCTGACGGGGGTAACCGGAACCAACGGCAAGACTACCGTGACCTTCCTGGTGGAGCAGCTGCTCACGGCGATGGGCAGAACGGTGGGAGTCATCGGTACCATCGGTTGCCGTGGACCCGGTTTTTGTCGTGCCACGGCGCATACGACCCCGCCGCCGGTGGAACTCCAGTCGCTTATGGCCGGACTGGCCGCCGCGGGAGTGACCGACTGCGTGATGGAGGTCTCGTCACATGCCATCGAGCAGGAACGGGTATACGGCCTGCGGTTCGCCGAGGTGGTGTTCACCAACCTGAGCCACGAACACCTCGACTACCACGGCGACCTGGAAACCTATTTCACCGTCAAACAGCGGCTTTTCGCCGGTGGTCGCGCCTCGGCCTGCAAGGTGATCAATGCCGACGATCAGTGGGGCCTGCGGCTGCTGGCTGAAACTCCGCCGCCAAAGATCAGTTTTGCTATCGACGACCCGGAAGCGGAGATTCGCGCCCATGATGTGGTCTGCGGCATCGATGGCAGCCGTTTCACGCTGGAATGGGGGGGGCGGCGGCTGCCGCTGTACCTGCCGCTGGTAGGGCGGCACAATATCTACAATGCCCTGGCGGCGGCAGCGGTGGCATTGCACCGCGGGTTCCCGCCAGCCGATCTGCCGGCGGCCCTGGCGGTGCTCCAGCCCGTTCCCGGCCGCCTGGAGCGCGTCGCCAACCGGCGGAATATCAACGTGTTTATCGACTATGCCCATACCCCGGACGCGCTGGAACGGGTTCTGACCACACTGGCTGCCTGCCGGCCCGCCGGCGCCCGGTTGCTGACGGTCTTCGGTTGCGGCGGTGACCGCGACCGCAGGAAACGCCCGCTGATGGGGGCCCTGGCGGCGCGCTTGAGTGATATGGTGGTAGTTACCAGCGACAACCCGCGGACGGAGGAACCGGGCGCGATCATCGGCGAAATCCTTGCCGGGATGTCCGTCGGGCACGACGCGAGGGTGGAACCCGACCGCCGCCGGGCCATCGCCGCGGTGCTCGATACGGCACGTTCCGGGGATGTGGTGCTGGTGGCCGGCAAGGGCCACGAAACCTGTCAGCTTGTTGGTGACCGGCGGCTTCCCTTCGACGATCGGACGGTGGTCCGGGAACTGCTGGAGGATCATTGATGGCCGGTCGGATGACAACCTCGATGGAACTCGCGGGCGTGGAACTGGCGCGCGCCGTCGGGGTGCCGGAGCATCACGGCGATGCTGCCCTCCGGCTCCACGGAGTGGTGACCGACAGCCGTCTGGCGGCGCCCGGGGAGGTATTTTTCTGTCTCCGCGGCGACATCTTCGACGGCCATGATTTTATCGCCGCCGCGGTAGATGCCGGTGCCGCGGCAGTGGTGGCCGCCGCTGGCGAGGTGGACGCGGCGGCCTTCGCCGCCCGCCACCCCGGCGTCCGTCTCCTGATGGTGCCCGATCCGCTCACCGCCCTGGGAGACCTTGCGGCGTACTGGATCCGGCGGCACGATGTCCACGTGGTGGCGGTGACTGGTTCCAACGGCAAGACCACCACCAAGGAAATGACCGCGGCGCTTTTGGCCCGCACATTTTCCGTGCACCGGAACCACGGCAATTTCAACAATCTTATCGGTGTACCGCTCACCGCCTTCGAGATTCGGCGGGAGCACGAGTTCGCGGTGCTCGAAATGGGGATGAACCGGTCCGGCGAGATCCGCCGGCTGGCGGAGATCTGCCGGCCCCGGGGCGTGGTGCTCACCAGCATCGCCGCCGCCCACCTGGCCGGCCTTGGTTCCATCGATGCGGTGGCCGCCGCCAAGGGGGAAATCTTCGCCGGTCTCCAGCCCGGTGGCTACGCCGCCTACAACGCCGACGATGCCCGCCTCGGGGTCCTGGTGGAGCGGGCGGCGGCCGGCGGCACCTGGACGCCGCTGCCGGTGAGCTGCCGGGAGGATTTCCCCGATACCGCGGCGCGGGCGGCGCAAATCACCGCCGCCGCCGACGGCATTTGTTTCAACCTTCATCTGCCGGATGGAGCATGTCTGCCGGTGCGGCTCGGTTGCTGGGGGCGGCACAACGTCGGCAACAGTCTGCTGGCGGCGGCGGTTGCCGCCCGTGAGGGGGTTGCCCCGGAGGAGATCGTTGCCGGGCTCGAGGCGGTACGGCCGCTGGCCGGACGGTTGCAAACCCGGGTGCTGGGGAGCGGCCGGACCCTGATCGACGATACCTACAATGCCAACCCCTCCTCCGTGGTGGCATCCCTTGCGACCCTGGACGATATCCGCGGGGGGCGCTATGCCGTGGCGGTACTTGGCGATATGTTCGAACTCGGCGCCGGCGAATTACAGCTCCATTACGAGGTCGGTATCCACGTCGCCCGGATTCGACCTGATCTGCTGGTGACCTGGGGTGAACGGGCGCGGGAGATTGCCCGCGGTGCCGCCGACGCGGGGCTGCCGCCGGGGGCCATCGTTGCCTTCGTTCCCGGTGAGGACGACGAGCTGGTCGAAACCATCCGCCGTCGCGCCGCCGGGGAACACGTCATTCTTATCAAGGGATCCCGTGGGATGGCGATGGAGCGGCTGCTGCGACGGCTGCTGGAAGCGGGGGAAAACCCATGATCTATCACCTGCTCTACCCCCTGCATCACCTGTGGTCGGTGTTCAATGTTTTCAAATACATTACCTTCCGCACCATCTATGCCAGCCTGACGGCGCTGTTTCTCGCCTTTTACATCACCCCGCGGGTGATCGGCTGGCTGCGACGCCTCCAGGTGGGTCAGGTGGTTCGGGACGACGGGCCGGAATCTCACCTCGGCAAGGCGGGAACGCCGACCATGGGCGGCATCGTCATCATGTTCTGCAGCGTTGCCGCCACCCTGCTGTGGGCCGATCTGCTGAACCCCTACATCTGGCTGGTACTCTTCGTCGCTTTCGGCAACGCCGCCCTCGGCTTTGTCGATGATTACCGGAAGCTGGTCTACCGTAACGCCCGGGGGGTATCGGCGCGGCGCAAACTCGCCATCCAGGTGTTGATCGGTCTGGTTTTTACCGTCGCGCTGGTGCTGCTGCCGCGTTACCCGACCACCCTGATGCTGCCGTTTATCAAGCAGGTGGCGCCTGATATCGGCTGGTGGTACGCCCCCTTCGGGGCCCTGGTGGTCGCCGGTACCGCCAATGCGGTGAATCTTACCGACGGCCTCGATGGCCTCGCCACCGGGCCGTCCATCATCGCCTTTGCCGTCTACCTGTTGTTCGCCTATCTCGCCGGTCACGTCGGCCTGGCGAACTACCTGCAGATCACGTTTTTGCCGGGAAGCGGTGAACTGGCGGTATTCTGCGGTGCCATGGTCGGTGCCTTGCTGGGCTTCCTGTGGTTCAACGCCTACCCGGCGTCCATCTTCATGGGCGATGTCGGTTCGCTGGCGCTGGGCGGCAGTCTCGGTGCGGTGGCGGTGCTGACCAAGCAGGAGATGGTACTTCTGATCGTGGGTGGAATCTTCGTTCTCGAGACCCTATCGGTGATTATCCAGGTGGCTTCGTTCAAGCTCATCGGCCGGCGGGTGTTCCGGATGGCGCCGCTGCACCATCATTTCGAACTGAAGGGGTGGGCCGAGCCCAAGGTGATCGTGCGCTTCTGGATCGTCTCGATTATTCTCGCGCTGGTGGCCCTGAGTACGCTGAAGCTGCGGTGATGCCTGGCACTGCTGCGGCAACCGGGGATGCAGAGGTCATGGCGACAACCATGTGTAAGGGATTGTCATGAGGGTACCGTGGTTATCGCCAAAAAACGACAAATGGGGATGATAGCGCAACCACTTTGGATTCGCGGCGCGCGAAAAACGAGGCATGTGGCGTCACCGTACCCGCAGTGATTCGGCTTGCCGGGCAGCGAAGAAGCTGGCGCGGTTACGAAGCCGCCGTCATTGAATGATCTGAACAATAACCTGCCGGACAGGAACAATGCCTGATAACGTATCCACAACCGCGCTTCATTATCACCTGCCGCCGCTGGCCGGCGCTCGGGTGTTGGTCGCCGGTCTCGGCGGCAGCGGCGTGGCCGCGCTCCGTTTTCTCGCCGGCCGCGGGGCCCGGGTGGCGGCCACCGACATTCGTCCGGCGGCGGAACTGGAAGGTGTGCGCGCGGCGTTGGCCGACATTTCCCTGGAGCGGCTGGAAACCGGCGGCCACTCTCTGGAACTGGCGCGGGGGCAGGATTTCGTCGTTGTCAGCCCCGGGGTACCGCTGGACCGGGAACCGTGGCTTTCGGTGCGCGTCGCCGGCATTCCCCTTATCGCCGAGGTGGAACTGGCCGCTCGCAATATAACGCAACCGGTTATCGGGGTGACCGGCACCAACGGTAAGACCACCACCGTCACGCTGATGGGCGAGCTCTTCGCCGCCGCCGGATGGCGGGCCTTCGTTGGCGGCAACATCGGGCGACCGGCGGTGGAGATGGCCGTCGGCGCCGGCGAGTGGGAACTCGGAATCTGGGAATTGAGCAGCTTCCAGCTCGAAACCATCGACACGTTCCGGCCGCGGATCGGGGTTATCCTCAGCGTTACCCCGGACCACCAGGACCGCTATGCCGTAGCCGGCGATTATCTGACCGCGAAGCTGCGGCTGGCGCGAAACCAGGTGCGGGGAGATTTCCTGCTGCTCGATATCGACGACGATCTGTTGGCGCGGGAATATGAAAGCCGGCTGACGGTGTGGAAAGCCGGCGGTTGCGGTCCGCGCCCGGTTCCATTCAGCGGCCGCGCGGTGCCGGTGGACGGCATCGGCGGCGTCGGCAGTGAGCTGCGCTGGGACCTGCCCGGCCCCGGTGTTGAACGGCTCACGGGGTCGTTCTCCATTGCCGGGATGCGGCTCATCGGCGCTCACAACCGCGGCAATGTTGCCGCCGCCTTCGGCGCCGGACTGCTGGTGGGACTCGATCCCGAAATCATGGCGGCAACCATCAACGATTTCGCCCCGCTGCCCCACCGGCTGGAGACCGTGGGCGAGGTGAACGGTATCACCTTCGTCAACGACTCCAAGGCCACCAACGTCGACGCCGTAGTTAAGGCGGTGAACAGCTTCGACCGACCGCTGGTGCTGCTGCTCGGGGGCTACGACAAGGGCGGGGACTTCACCTTGCTCGACGAGTGCATGGGTGGTCGGGTACGGGACGTGGTACTCTTCGGCCGGGCGGCGGAAACCATTGCCCGGCAGTTGCCCCATTACCACAGCGGTTCCATGGCACCGGGGCTGGAGTCGGCGGTGCGGCTGGCAACCGAACGGGCGCGGCCGGGGGACGTGGTACTGCTGTCCCCGGGCTGCGCCAGTTTCGACGAATTTTCCAGCTACCGCGCCCGGGGTGATTTCTTCAAGCAGGTGGTCGGCGGTCTGGCGGTCGGAGGCGCCCCATGAAGCGGACCGAACTGAGCCTGCTGTTGATGGTCGCCGGTCTGCTGTTCCTCGGCCTGGTAATGGTCTACAGCGCCAGTGCGCCGCTCGCCCGCGAGGGGCACGGCAGCAGTTACCATTTCCTGTTCCGCCAACTGGTCTTCGCCGGCCTCGGAGCGGTGGCGCTGGCAGGGTTCCGGCGGCTGGATTACCGCTGGTGGGGGCGCTCGTCGATGGTGTTGACCCTGGGAACGACGGTTCTCCTGCTGCTGGTTTTCGTGCCGGGGATCGGTATCCGCGCCGGTGGTGCCTGCCGCTGGCTCAAAACGCCGTTGTGTAACGTGCAGCCCGCCGAGCTGGCGAAGCTGGCGACGGTGGTCTACCTCGGCAACTATCTCGCCCGGCATGATGACCGGCTGCACGAATTCCGCCGCGGCCTGCTGCCGCCGCTGATCATCATCGCCGGTTTCATCCTCCTGCTGTTGCTGGAGCCCGATTTCGGGACCTCGATGATCATTGTCGGCCTGTCGTTCACCATGTGCTGGCTCGGCGGGGCGCGTTGGTTTCATCTCGGCGCCCTGGGGTTGACAATACTGCCGCTGGCGGCGGTGCTTGTGCGCACCTCGCCCTATCGCTGGCAACGGATCACGACCTTCCTCGATCCGTGGCGCGATGCCACCGGCAGCGGTTTTCAGCTGGTGCAGTCGCTGATCGCCATCGGTGTCGGCGGTCTCGGCGGGCTGGGGCTCGGCAACGGGAAGCAGAAGCTGTTCTTCCTGCCTGAACCCCACACCGATTTCATCGTTTCGGTGGTCGGCGAAGAGCTTGGCTTTATCGGCATCTGCGTGCTGGTGGCGGGGGCGGTCGGCTTGCTGCTTACGGGCATGCGCATCGCCCTGGCCAGTGATGATCGCTTCGGCATGCTGCTGGCCGCCGGGATCACCGTCATGCTGGTGATGCAGATGATGGTCAACATGGGGGTCTGTATGGGGGTGCTGCCCACCAAGGGTCTGACCTATCCCTTTCTGAGCTATGGTGGCAGTTCGCTCATGGTGAGTATGACGGCGATCGGGGTGCTGATGAATATCAGCCGCCAGGCGGTTCCGGCACCGAACGGGCGGCGGAGGAGCGGATGAATGCGGAGCGGAAGACCGTCCCGGTGATCATGTTCGCCGGCGGCGGTACCGGGGGCCACCTGTTTCCCGGTATTGCCCTGGCGGCGGCTTGTCGGGAGCGCTGGCCGGAGGCCCGCATCGTTTTCGTCGGCACTGCCCGGGGACTGGAAACGCGGGTAGTGCCGCAGCACGGTTATCCGTTACTGCTGGTGGCGGCGCGGGGACTGGTGGGGCAGCGCTGGCGCCGGCGTCTGCGGGGCATTGTCGACATCCCCCGAGCCCTGGTGCAGGCACTGATCCATATTGCCAACCAGCGGCCGCAACTGGTGGTGGGGCTTGGCGGCTATGCCAGCGTGCCGACCGTGCTTGCCGCCCGCATCGGCGGGGTGCCGGTGGTGCTGCAGGAGCAGAACGCCTTCCCCGGCGTGGCGAACCGGGTGCTGGCGCCGCTGGCACGGGCGGTGTTCATCGCCTCGTCGGAGGCCGGGAAGCGCTTTTTTCTCGCCCGGACCATCAATGCCGGTAACCCGGTGCGACCGGATTTCACCACTGGTGACGTCACCCCGGTACGCGACCGGGCGCCATGGTCCCTGCTGGTGGTGGGCGGCAGCCAGGGAGCGAGAAGCCTCAATGACGCGGTGCCCGCCGCGGTGGCGGTAATGGCCGGCACGGGAGTAATTGCGCGGGTGGTGCACCAGGCCGGCGAACGCGATTGCAAGACGGTGGCGACGGCCTATGAACAGTCCGGGGTGGAGGCCGAGGTGCGTCCCTTCTTTGACGACATGCCGGCGCGTTACGCGGCCGCCGATCTGGTAATCTGCCGCAGCGGTGCCCTGACCCTGGCGGAGTTGGGTCTTGCCGGCCGGCCGGCGGTACTGGTGCCGTACCCCCATGCGGCCCACAACCATCAGGAATACAATGCCCGCCGGCAGGAAGCGGCCGGGGCGGCGGCGGTGATCCGGGATGACGAGCTGAGCGGTGCGCGCCTGGCGGCGGTGCTGCGGGAGTGTCTTGAGACCCCGGGGCGACTCGGGATGATGGCGACGGCGGCGGCCGGACTGGCGCGGCCCGGGGCGGCGGCGGAGATCGTCACCGCGATGGCACGGTACATCGACTGATGCAGCTGACGGGTTCGGGATCGAGGTCACGATCGGGATCGCCTTCGGGCTGGTTCTGAAGGTGCCGGCTGAGGAACGAAGGATTGACCGACGCGTTACCCGCCGAAAGAAGTCATGCGGGGATGGTACCATACCCGCCGGTGAATTCCAGCCGCCGAATTTTGGGGTGCGAATTTCGGGTTCTGGCTCCCGACTGATAATGGAGCGGCTACGCGGCAACTCCGTGATGAAAGGAATATGCGGTGCGCATGCATCACAAAGTAACCCGCATCCATCTGGTGGGAATCGGCGGCAGCGGTATGTGCGGCATCGCCGAGGTGCTGCTCAACCTTGGCTACCGGGTGTCCGGCTCCGATCTCGCCCCCGGCCCGGTAATCGATCGGCTGCGGGCTCTGGGAGCGGCGATCAGCATCGGCCATGCGCCGGAGCATGTCGGCGATGTCCAGGTGGTGGTGCGCTCGACGGCGGTGAAGGATGACAACCCGGAGGTCATGGAGGCCCGCGCGCGGGCCATCCCGGTAATCCCCCGGGCGGAGATGCTGGCCGAGCTGATGCGGCTGAAATACGGTGTCGCGGTCGCCGGTACCCATGGCAAGACCAGCACCACCTCGATGATCGCCACCATGCTGGCGGACAGTGACCTCGATCCCACCATTGTAATCGGCGGGCGGCTCAACAGCATCGACAGCAACGCCCGCCTCGGGCAGGGTGAGGTGATGGTGGTCGAGGCCGACGAGAGCGACGGTTCCTTCCTCGCCCTGTCGCCGATCATCGCCGTAATTACCAACATCGATCGTGAGCATCTCGACCATTACACCGGCGGGCTGGAGGAGATTGAAGCGGCCTTTGTCACCTTCGCCAACCGGGTGCCTTTCTACGGTCTTGTGGTTCTCTGTCTCGACGACCCGCGGGTGCAGGAGATCATGCCGCGCATCGGCCGCCGGGTCTGTACCTACGGCTTCAGCCCGCAAGCGGATCTCCGCGCGGTGGATGTCCGGATCGCGGGGCTTCAGAGCAGCTTTACCGTGCTGGCGGGAGAAAAGGAATATGGCCGGGTGACCATCGCCCTGCCGGGTCGCCATTACGTCCAGAACGCCCTCGCCGCCATCGCCACCGGCTTCGAACTGGGGCTTGACTTCGCCGCCATCAGTCGCAACCTGGGCGTATTCTCCGGTGTCCAGCGGCGGATGCAGGTGGTTGGCAGCTACGGCCGGGCAATGGTGGTCGACGATTATGGCCATCACCCCACCGAGATCCGGGCGACGCTGGCGGCACTGCGACAGGCCTACCCCGGTTGGCGCCTGGTGGTGGTTTTTCAGCCTCACCGCTATACCCGGACGCGGTACCTGCTCAATGATTTTGCCGTCGCCTTCAACGAGGCCGACACGCTGCTGGTGTGTCCCGTCTACGCCGCCGGGGAGGCGGTGCTGGCGGATGTCGGCGGTGCCCGGCTGGCGGATGAGGTCCGTCAACACGGCCACAAGCATGTGGTATATTGCGACACCACGGCCGGGCAGCGGGAGTGGGTGCGGCAGCAGGCCGATGACGACCGTACCCTGATCCTGACCCTGGGGGCCGGAGACATCACCCGTTTCGCCCATGCACTGGTGGAAAACGGGTGCCCGGCTTAGGTGTCGTAACGATAACCCTGAGGGCGGAAGAAATTGGTGCCGGGGTCGCAGTCGGAATCGGTATTGAGCGGACGGGGAATGTGCTTCGGGCACGAGAAGCCTGGGGTACCGGGGGGGGTGCCGGGCGGCAATGAATTTTTGTCCGATCGCATCGTGGCGATGTTGACAAAGCTCGGGCCGCGAGGCCGTGCCGTTCACGGGCGCCAGGTGGCGTCCACCACCGGGGCCGATGCCGACAACAACGGAAACAAAACGGATTGAT
This sequence comes from Candidatus Anaeroferrophillacea bacterium, assembly GCA_016933675.1. Classification (GTDB taxonomy): domain Bacteria; phylum Desulfobacterota; class Anaeroferrophillalia; order Anaeroferrophillales; family Anaeroferrophillaceae; genus JAFGAM01. Next base: position 27,016 of record JAFGAM010000130.1, on the reverse strand, counting down.
CGCCCACCATCGTTGAACGATTCGGGTTGCGGCGTAGCGTAAAAGATGGGCCGGAGGAGAAGGCCGGTTGCCCGTACCTGAATCATTCGGCTGATGAGTCGGCGATGAATTCAACACCAGCCAGGGAGTTGAATTATGAATTATGGCATCAGACAAGAACCGGGTTCGATGAGTGGCGGGGTTCGGATGCTGATGGCGGCGCTGCTTGTTGCCGTATTTCTGGGCGCTTGTGCCACCCCCAGCGGTCGTACCCCGGGGCAGGTGATCGACGACAGCAGCATCGCTACCCAGATCAATGTCAAGCTGCTCAGCATGCCCGGTGTCAGGGTTTTGGGTATAGATGTCGACGTCCACCAGGGTGAGGTGATCCTTTCCGGCCGGGCGCATACCGAGAGCGAGGAGATGCGAATCGTCGACGCGGTGCGGGCGGTCGACGGGGTGCGCAAGGTCACCAGCCTGCTGAAGATCATTCCTTAGGAGCTTTGCGTGCCGGCATTGACGCTTGGTATCGTCGCCCGCCTGCGGGAGGCCTTCGCTGATCGGTTGCGGGAAAACGTGCCGCTGGCGTCGCGTACCACCATCGGTGTGGGCGGCCCGGCGCGGGTCTGCCTCGCCCCGGCCGGGGCAACGGAACTGCGGGAGATGCTGCGCCTGCTGGCGGAGCTTGAGATTCCGGCGGTGATACTGGGTGGCGGCAGCAACGTCATTCCGGCCGATGCGGGGCTGGTGGACGCGGTGGTCATCAGTACCGTCGAGCGGCTGACGGATATGACCGAGGTCTGCCGGGACCACGACCAGGCGATGCTGATCTGCGGCGCCGGCGTCCGCATGTCGGCGCTCATATCCTGGTCGCGGACATCCGGGTACGGTGGGCTCGAATTTCTCGCCGGGGTACCGGCGACCATCGGCGGGGCGCTGGCAATGAACGCCGGCGCTTTCGGCGAAAGCTTTGTCGACTATGTCGATGTGTGTGAAGTGTGTGATATCGGCGGTTGCCGACCGCTGTATCGGGATGAACTGCGGCCCGGCTACCGCTGCGGCGGCCTGCCGGCAGGAACGGTGGCGGCCTCGGTGAGCCTGCGGCTGCCGTGGCTGGGGCCGGAAGAGGTGGAGGCCCGGCGGCAGCGGGTGCTGACCGCCCGCCGCGCGCGACAGCCCTGGGGCAAGCCAAGTGCCGGTTCGATGTTCCGGAATCCGCCCGGCGAATATGCCGGCCGGTTGATCGATGCCTGCGGTTTCCGTGGCCGCCGCCGCGGAACCGCTGTGGTGGCGGCGGAGCACGCCAATTTCATCGTTACCCGGCCGCCGGCTCGGGCCGCTGATGTGCTGGGGCTGATGACCGATATCCGCACCGCGGTGCGGGAACGTTTCGGTATCGACCTGGAACCCGAGGTTGTCTGTTGGGGTGGTTGTATGGTCGGGGAAGGGCACCATGAACACGATTGATCGTGGCACTCTGCGCCGGCGGACCATCGGCGTGCTCTACGGCGGGCTGTCGGCGGAACGCCTGATCTCGCTGAAAACCGGGGCCGCGGTGCTGGAAACCCTGCGGGCTGGGGGCTATCGCGCGGTGGGTATCGACGTCGACCGGCAGATTGCCGTCCGGCTGGTGGAACATGACATCGATGTCGCCTTTATCGCCCTGCATGGTCGCTACGGGGAGGACGGCACCATCCAGGGGCTGCTGGAGTATCTCGGTATACCCTATACCGGTCCCGGGGTGCTGGGCAGCAGTCTGGCGATGCACAAGGTGATGACCAAGCGCATCCTGGCGGCGGCGGGTATCCCGACGCCGGAATGGGTTTGTTGTCTGCCGGAGTCACCGCCGGCGGTGGCGGAGATCGGCATCGATTTTCCGGTAGTGGTGAAACCGGTGAGCGAAGGTTCGAGTCTCGGGATTACCGTTGTCGAGGCGCCGGCGGGTCTGCCGGCGGCGGTGGCCGCCGCCGGGGAGCGGGACCGCGAGGTGCTTATCGAACGCTACATCGCCGGAACCGAGATCACCGTCTCGGTACTCGACGGCGTGCCGCTGCCGCTGATCCAGATCGAGCCGCTATCGGGGCTGTACGATTACGAGGCCAAGTATACCCCCGGTAAAACGGTCTACCGGGTGCCGGCGCCGCTGGCCGCGGCACTGACCCGCACCATCCAGGAACTGGCGGTGGCGAGCTGCCAGGCGACCGCCTGTACCGCCGGTGCGGTGCGGGTCGATTTTCGTCTGGCCCCAGACCGGACCCCCTGGGTCATCGAGATCAACACCGTTCCGGGAATGACCGCGACCAGTCTGCTGCCCAAGGCCGCCGCCGCCGGCGGGCTGACATTCATCGATCTGCTGGAGCGGATGCTGACGGCGGCGGCGCTGCATGTCGGCGTGTGACCGGGAGCGATGGCTCAAAAGGCGGCGGGGACGTCGAAGCGGCGATTGACCAATCGGCGTCGGGACCTGCGGTGGGGGCGCAGCGGCAGGCGCCGCCGGCAGCTGCGGGGTGTTGCCCTGCGGGTGCTTCTTGGGGTTATTGCCGCCGCGGGGTTGGTGGCGGCGATATGGGGTGCCCGGCGTGGTATTGCCGGGCTGGAACAGGCGCTGCGGGAGCGTCGCATCGGCACCGTAAAGGAGGTTGTCGTGGAGGGGAATTACCAGACCGCAAGGGGTGAGATTGCCCGGCAGCTGGGGGTTGACGGGACTACGCTGTTGCACCGGGTGGATCTGGAGGCGACCCGTGAACGCATAGCTTCCCTGCCCTTTGTCCACGAGGCGGAGATCAGCCGACAATGGCCCGACCGGTTGCTGGTGAGCATCGCCGAACGGGTGCCGGTGGCGGTGATCAACCTCGATCGACTCCACTACGTCGACGGCGGGGGGGAGATATTCAAACCGGTGGAGGTTGGAGAAGAGGTCGACTTTCCCGTCATCACCGGGCTTGAAAAGGAGCGGTTCAAGGGTGACCGGGTGGCGCGTCGTGCCGCCCTCGAGCGCTGTCTCGAACTGCTGGCGTGCTGGAATCGTAGTCCGGAACGGCAGCAGGAGGGATTGGCGGAGATTCACGCGGACGGCTCAAGCGGCCTTGCGGTTTATACCCGCCGTCATGTCTGGCAGCTGCACCTGGGGGAACACGAGCTGGAGGAAGCCCTGGACCGCTGGCAGACGGTGGTGCGCTATCTCGGGGCGGAGGCGGACCGAATCACGCGTTTTGATTGTCGGAACCGCCACAGCGTCGTGGTTCGCTATCGCGAAACCGGCAGCTGACGGGCGGCCCGGCGGGCGCCGATAAACGGGGGGGGTATGGGCAGAAACAACCAGACGGTGGTCGGGCTGGATATCGGCACGACAAAGATTTGTGCCATTGTCGGGCGGGTGACGGACGATGTCCTGGAAATCATCGGCATCGGCACCCATCCGTCCGAGGGTCTGCGTAAGGGGGTGGTGGTCAATATCGACAGCACGGTGGATTCGATCAGGAAGGCGGTCGAGGAAGCCGAGATGATGTCTGGTGCCGCTATTCGATCGGTAATGACCGGTATTGCCGGGGCCCACATCAAGGGGTTTAACAGTCACGGCATCATCGGCGTCAAGGACCGCGAAGTGACCCGGAAGGATGTCGACAAGGTCATTGAGGCCGCCAAGGCGGTGGCCATACCCCTGGATCGGGAGGTGGTGCATACCCTGGCGCAGGAGTTCGTCATCGACGAGCAGGACGGCATCCGTGATCCGGTGGGCATGTCCGGGGTGCGGCTCGAGGTCAAGGTACACATCGTTACCGCCGCGGTGGCCTCGGCGCAGAATATCGTCCGCTCCTGCAACCGTGCCGGGCTTGAGGTGCAGGATATCGTTCTCCAGCAGTTGGCCTCCAGCGAGGCGGTTTTGACGCCGGAAGAGAAGGAACTTGGCGTGGTTCTCATTGATATCGGCGGCGGGACTACCGATATCGCCGTGTTTGCCGGCGGCAGCATCTCCTATACCGCGTCCCTGCCGCTCGGCGGCAATCAGCTTACCAGCGATATCGCCATCGGTCTCAGGACGCCGATCAACGCCGCCGAGAAGATCAAGAAACAGTTCGGGTGCGCGGTGATCTCACAGATCGACCAGAACGATACCATCGAGGTGCCCAGCGTCGGCGGCCGTCAGCCGCGGGTACTCTCGCGTCAGATCCTTGGTGAGATTATCGAACCGCGCATGGAGGAGATCCTCGAGCTGGTGAAACGTGAACTTTACAAGTCCGGACTGTACGATCAAGTGGTTTCAGGTGTCGTTCTCACCGGCGGGTCGGCGCTGATGCCGGGCATCGAGACCCTGGCGGAGAGTGTCTTCGAGATGCAGTCCCGCGTCGGCATGCCGCAGCGCGTGGGCGGTCTTCTGGATGTGGTGAAAAGTCCCATGTATGCCACCGGTGTCGGGTTGCTGATCCACGGTACCCGGCATGTTGCCGGTGGCCGGCTGAGCAGTGCCGATGTCAACCTTTTCGCCAAACTCTTTGTACGGATGAAGAACTGGTTTCTGGATTTTTTTTAACCAGCGGCGTGTTTCCGGGTCTGCCCGGAACGCGGAAAGATATACCGTGAATGTAATTTCCGGAGCGGAAACGGAACGCGATCGGGGGAGGAGGTGCCAGCATGTTCGAATTTGATGAAACCTCACAGCTGCATGCCACCATCAAGGTTATCGGGATCGGGGGCGGGGGCAGCAATGCCGTCAACAGCATGATGAAAGCCGGGGTGCAGGGGGTCGATTTCATCGTCGCCAATACCGATGCCCAGGCGCTCGGCGCCTCGCCGGTGCCGGCAAAGCTGCAATTAGGATCGCGGCTGACGCGCGGGCTCGGCGCCGGAGCCAACCCGGATGTCGGTCGCAACGCCACCATCGAGGATACCGACAAAATCTCCGAGTTCCTTGTTGGTGCCGACATGGTGTTTCTCACCGCCGGTATGGGCGGCGGTACCGGTACCGGGGGAGCGCCGGTGATCGCCAAGCTGGCCAAGGAATTCGGTGCCCTGGCGGTGGCGGTGGTCACCAAACCGTTTATCTTCGAGGGCCGCAAGCGCATGCGCCAGGCCGAAGAGGGGCTCGACGAACTGCGCGAGAGCGTCGACGCCCTGATCACCATTCCCAATCAACGGCTGCTGAACATCGTCGGTAAGAACACCTCGATGATGGAGGCCTTCAGCAAGGCCGACGAGGTGCTGATGCAGGCGGTGCGCAGCATCTCCGACCTGATCAATGTTCACGGGCTGATCAACCTTGATTTTCAGGACATCAAGACGATCATGAGCAACACCGGCATGGCGCTCATGGGTACCGGCACCGCCGGCGGTGAAAACCGCGCCGTGGAAGCGGCGCACAAGGCGGTCGCCTCACCGCTGCTGGAGGACATCAGCATCCAGGGGGCGAAAGGGATTTTGATCAACATTACCGCCGGCGAGGGGCTGACGCTCTTCGAGGTGAACGAGGCGTCGTCGTTGATCCAGGAAGAGGCCCACGAGGACGCCAATATTATCTTCGGCGCCGTGCTCGACGAGAGCATGGGCGAGGATATCCGCGTTACCGTTATCGCCACCGGGTTCGAGCCGGTGCAACAGGTCAAGCAGCCGGGGCTCGGCGACAAGTGGCCGCGGCCGGCGAGGAACGGGGTACGCCACGATGTCGATCGCACTCCGGCCTATAAATCCCACCAGCCGGGGATCGAGATGGATCGTCAGGAGATTGCCCGGACGGTGAAGAAGGTGGTCGGCCTGCCCGATAGCGAGATGACTGCCGATCTCGACGACCTGGATTTTCCCACCTTCCTGCGCCGGCAGCTCGACTGATTTCCGGCCGTCGGCAGGGAAGATGAAACCGTAACCGCCGCCGCAATGAGGCGGCATGGGGCGGATCCAAAACCCTGCCGGAATCGACCGATGGGGAACCTGGGGAGATTATCACCTCGGACGCGGGGCGGGTCAACCCGATTGCCACGCCGCTGCCGGGATGGTGGCGCGGTCACGAAGCCGGCAGCGGGGTGCAATTGCAGCGCTGCGGGCACCATGCAGAAATGGAGATTCCGGTACTGAGCCGGGCTCGCTGTGGATGAATCAGCAAAAAACATACCGGTCATCACCGGGTTGCATCCACCATTGACGATGAAAAATCTTGACAAAGGGTGGAATCTTGTATACTGAGAACCCCTTGTGTAATAATTATCAAGGTTCTCGGGTCAGAGAGGAGCGGTGCGGCAAACGCCAGACGGCCCGGAATGCCGGATGGCGTCGTAGCGACTCCGGACTCGCGGTGTTTCCCTGTCTGCGGGATGCCGCGTAGCCTACGTTGAACGACTCGGGTTGCCGCGTAACGGTCGAGATGGAGTTTGCCACGAAGCCGTCATCAAAGGAGAGCGGAGTGAACAGGATTATTGCCAAGGCCGAGTATTCCCGTGACCCGGCCGTCAAGATGATGGAGATCGAGGCCCCGGCCATCGCCCGCAAGGCGAAGGGCGGCCAGTTTATCGTTCTCAGGGTGAGTGAGACCGGCGAGCGGATTCCGCTCACCATCGCCGACACCGATGTCGACCGGGGGACGGTGACCATCGTTTTCCAGGAGGTGGGCAAGACCACTGCCGATCTCGGCCGGCTGGAGGAGGGCGACGAAATCCTCGATTTCATCGGCCCGCTGGGTCAGCCCACCCACATGGACAATTACGGTGCCGTGCTGTGCATTGCCGGCGGCATCGGCATCGCCCCGGTGCACAATATCATCCGCGAGCTCAAAAGACACGGCAACCGGGTGATCACCATCATGGGAGCGCGGACGCAAGACCTCCTTTTCTGGGAGGATAAGATGCGTGCCGTCAGTGACGAGGTGCATGTGACCACCGACGACGGTTCCTACGGACGGAAGGGACTGGTCACTGCCGTTGAACAGGAACTGCTGGAAGCGGACCGTGACGCCCGGGACATCAGTCTGGTGATCGGCATCGGCCCGCCCATAATGATGAAGTTCGTCGCCAAAACCTCCGAGCCCTTCGGCGTCAAGACGCTGGTAAGCCTCAACTCCATCATGGTCGACGCCACCGGCATGTGCGGTGCCTGCCGGGTGACGGTTGGCGGCAAGACTCGCTTCGTCTGCGTCGACGGGCCGGAGTTTGACGGCCACCAGGTCGATTTCGACGAACTCATGCAGCGCCAGCGGATGTATCTCGAACAGGAAAAGCGGTCCATGGAACTGCTGCTGCAGCACCGGGCCGGTTGCGACTGCGGCGGTTGCCGGCAGGAGGAGATCTGAAGATGAGCACGGATAAAAAGAAGATTTCCCGGCAGCCGATGCCCGAGCAGGAACCGCGGGTGCGGGCGCGGAACTTCGATGAGGTTCCCTTCGGTTATTCCCCCGAGACCGCCATGCTGGAAGCCTCCCGCTGCCTGCAGTGCAAGAAGCCCAAGTGCGTTGAGGGTTGCCCGGTCAACGTCAAGATCCCTGAATTCATCGGCCTCATCGCCGACGGCGATTTCATCGGCGCGGCGCGCAAGCTGAAAGAGACCAACGCCCTGCCGGCGGTCTGCGGCCGGGTCTGTCCGCAGGAGGCCCAGTGTGAGTCGCGCTGCGTCGTGGGTAAAAAAGGTGAGCCGGTGGCCATCGGGCGCCTGGAGCGTTTTGCCGCCGATTACGAACGGCAGCAGCAGGCGGTGTCGCGTCCCGAGATGGCGCCGCCCACCGGGAAGAAGGTGGCCATCGTCGGCAGCGGTCCGGCGGGGCTCACCTGCGCCGGCGATCTCATCAAGCTGGGCCACAGGGTGACCATCTTCGAGGCGTTGCACAAGACCGGCGGGGTGCTGGTCTACGGCATCCCCGAGTTCCGGCTGCCCAAGGCCATTGTTCAGGCCGAGGTGGATTACCTCGCCTCGCTTGGCGTCCACATCGAGGTCAACCACGTGGTCGGCATGGTCGATACCGTCGACGAACTGCTGGAGGAATACGATGCCATTTTCGTCGGTACCGGTGCCGGATTGCCGGTGTTCATGAACATTCCCGGGGAGAATCTCAACGGGGTTTACTCGGCCAACGAGTATCTTACCCGGTCCAACCTCATGAAGGCCTACCTCTTTCCCGCGTATGATACCCCGGTGGCCGTCGGCCGGCGGGTGGCCGTCTTCGGCGGCGGCAACGTCGCCATGGACGCCTCGCGCACCGCCCTGCGCCTCGGGGCGGAGAAATCCTACATTGTCTACCGCCGTTCGCATGAGGAGATGCCGGCCCGCGGCGAGGAGATCCATCACGCCGAGGAGGAGGGGGTGGACTTTCAGCTGCTGGCCAATCCGCTGCGCATCGTCGGTGATGACCAGGGCTGCGTGACCGGTGTCGAGTGCATCCGCATGGCGCTGGGCGAGCCCGACGAGTCCGGCCGGCGCCGGCCGGTGCCGGTCGAAGGTTCCGAGTTTGTTCTTGAAGTCGACACCGTGGTGGTGGCTATCGGCAACGGCCCGAATCCCCTGATTCCCAAGACCACCCCGGGCCTCGACCTGACCCGCCGGGGAAACATCCTGGCGGACGAGGAGACCGGCCGCACCAGCCGTGACGGGGTGTTTGCCGGCGGTGACATCGTCACCGGCGCCGCCACCGTCATTATGGCCATGGGCGCCGGCAAGAAGGCGGCGGCGGCAATGCACGAATACCTGGTATCCTGATTACGGACGGCAATCTCTGTCGCTGGCCGGAGACGTCCACAACGTCCCCCGGTACCGGTAGCTGCGACACGAACCAAACCCGGAGGCGGGCCGATATGGCCCGCCTCCGCTTGTCTCAAAAGGGGTATTGAAATGCCGCGGCCGGCGATGTTCCGGGTTCGCCAGCCGGCTGGCGGTAACTGGTTGAAAATTGCCGCTGGGTGATGAAAAGTTCCTGTCATCAGTGATTAAAGCCTTTTAATGCTCAAGGGGTCGACCTTTATAATAATGATATAAACCTGTTCTATGTTCACTTGCCAGCCAATGTTAATAAATTCTCAAATAGTGGTTTCTAAGGCTGGGGAACATTGCATGTTGTATGTTGTATATGATAACCATGTGATAAATGTTATTATATCAAAGAGTTATCATTTCGAGAGGTTATTGGACAGAAGAAATTTCTTGACAAGCAGCGATGCATCGGCTAGAACCATAGCCGTTTTGAATGCCCTGTTTTGTAAATATCAAGGTGAAGTTCAAACGGCTGTCGCGGTGGTGCCGATCACCCGGCAGGCATTGACCGGTCCCGGAGGATGAAGTTGATGAGCGAAACCTCCATGGTTGATTTCACGTATGTCATCCTCTTCCTCATCGGCGGACTTCTCGCCGCCATCGGCCCCTTCGTTATCTCCAATCTCCTGCGCCCCCGGGTTTTCAACCGTAAGACCATGGATACCTACGAGTGCGGCATGGATCCCTTCGGTTCAGCCTGGGATATCCGCTTCGGGGTCTCCTACTATCTCTACGCGCTCATCTTCCTCGCCTTCGATGTCGATATCCTCTACCTCTTTCCCGTCGCCGCCGCCTATGACCGGGTGGCCGGCATCCGCGGGGCGGTGGAATTCATCATCTTTGTCCTGATCCTGTCGCTGGCCGTGGTCTACGCCTGGGCGAAAGGAGTGTTCACGTGGCCGAAGAAAAAAATTCTGTCCTGAATATCCATTCCTATGCCGGTGAACTGCGCCGCCGGCTCGAACGCGGTACGCCCGGCGAACTGGTCACCGCGGATCTCGGACCGATGGTGCGGCTGCAGCTGGCGGAGAAGATTCTCGACGTCTGCCGCGCCAACTCGTTGTGGCCGATGACCTTCGGGCTTGCCTGCTGTGCCATCGAGATGATGTGTATGGGGATGGCACGCTTCGATATCTCGCGCTACGGCTCCGAGGTTTTCCGGCCGTCGCCCCGGCAGAGCGATCTGATGATCGTCGCCGGTACGGTGAACCGGAAGATGGCGCCGGCGGTGATGACCCTCTACGAGCAGATGCCGGCGCCGAAGTATGTTATCGCCATGGGTAACTGCGCCATCTCCGGCGGGCCCTTCGCGGTGGAGGAGAACTACAACGTGGTGGAAGGGGTGGACCGGCTCATCCCGGTGGATGTCTACGTTCCCGGCTGCCCGCCCCGCCCCGAGGGGCTCATCGAGGGGATTCTCAAGCTCCAGGAGAAGATCGCCGGGGTGCGCCACCCGTTTCCGCAGAGGAAGGTGTCCGATGCGCCAAACTGAGGATGTGCAACGTGCGGTGCAGGCCGTCGCCGTCGCGGTGACCCCGGTGGAGTACGGCCAACGCGGCTACCACCTGCTGGTGGAACTGGAGAATGGACGGGTGCGCGATTTTGCCCGGATCATGCACGATCAGGGCTATTTCATCGGGTTCGTCACCGCGGTGCACGTTGCCCCGGCCATCGAGGTGCGCTACCAGTTCGCCCACTTCGACCGCCAGTCCCGGGTGATGGGCTTTACGACGGTCGATGCCGCGGGTGCGGTGCCGACCATTGCCGACATCTTCCCCGGCGCCAATTGGCACGAGCGCGAAACCCGGGATTTCTACGGGGTCGTGTTCACTGGCCACCCGAACCTCGAACCGCTCATCCTCCCCGAGGAGGATGTCGACCTAAAGCCGCTGCTCAAGAGTGAAAAGAACCTGAAGGATGCCGCCGCCGTTCGCTGGCCGGAACCGAAGGTTGCCGAAGATACCGCCGCCGCACCGGCGGCCAAGGAGTAGGGGCCATGTCGGAAGCTCAAGCCCCCCTGCATCATCGCTTTCATCTCAACATGGGGCCGCAGCATCCGAGTACCCACGGGGTGCTCCGGGTGATCCTCGAGATGGACGGCGAGTATGTCCTCAACCCGCAGCCGGTGCTGGGCTACGGCCACCGGATGCAGGAGAAGATGGCCGAGGCCCGTGCCTGGCCCGGGTTCTACCCTAACACCGCGCGCATGGATTATGCCGGTGCGTTGCACTACAACCATGGCTACTGCGCCCTCATTGAGCGTCTCGCCGGTATCGAGGTGCCGCCGCGGGCGGAATACATCCGCGTTATCACCTCCGAGCTCAACCGCATCGCCAGCCACCTGCTGTGGTACGGTGCGCTGTTGCTGGATCTCGGCGCCTTTACCCCGATCCTCTACACCTTCGACGATCGCGAGCAGATCCTCGACATCCTCGAGGACATCACCGGCTCGCGCCTGACCTACTGCTACTTCCGCGCCGGCGGTGTTTCCCGGGATATCGACGACAAGTTCGTCGAGCGTACCCGGGCCTTCATCACCCGGCTGCGGAGCCGCTTTCCGATGCTGGAGAAACTGGTCAACGGTAACGTCATCTTCCTCAAACGCGTGGAGGGTGTGGGGATCATCGACAAGGACATGTGCCAGCGCTACGGTGCCACCGGGCCGGTGGCGCGCGGCGCCGGGGTGCCCTACGACGTGCGCCGGGCCGAGCCCTACTCGGTGTATCCGGAGTTCGACTTCGAAATCCCGGTGGGCGAGAACGGCGACTCCCTCGATCGCTTCCTTGTCCGGTTCAAGGAAATGGAGCAGAGCCTGCGCATCATCGAACAGGCGCTGGACCGCCTGCCGGATGGCCCGGTGATGGCCAAGGTGCCGAAAAAATTGAAACTGTCACCGGGTGACGTGAGTTTTGCGGTGGAAGCGGCGCGCGGCGAGCTGACCTACTACCTGATCAGCGACGGCACTGAGGTGCCCTACCGGATGCGCATCCGGGTGCCGTCCTATTCCAACCTGAGCGTGCTGCCCGAGCTGTGCCACGGGATGCTTCTGTCCGACCTGGTGGCGGCCATGGGGAGTCTCGATCTGGTCATTCCCGAGATTGACAGGTAATGATGATGGAAAGCCTGATGCCCGAACTGATCCGCATGGTGGTGGCCGCCGTTTTGGTCGTCGCCTTCGTGTTCCTCAACGCGATGATCATGGGCTACCTGGAACGCAAGCTCTCGGCCCATATCCAGCGCCGGCCGGGGCTCATGGAGGTCGGGCCTCACGGCATTCTGCAGCTGCTGATCGACGGACTGAAGCTCATCGGCAAGCAGCTGGTGATCCCGGAGAAGTCGGATCACTTCCTCTTTCGCCTGGCGCCCGTGCTCTCCTTCGCCCCGGTGGTGCTGCCCTTCATCGTTATCCCTTTCAGCCGCAAGCTGGTGATCCGGGATCTGGATGTCGGCCTGATCTTCATCCTTGCCATCTCGTCGCTGAACGTCCTCACCATCCTCGTGGCCGGCTGGAGTTCAAACAACAAGTACTCCCTTTTCGGTGCCGTGCGCTCGGTGGCGCAGAACATTTCCTATGAAATCCCCATGCTGCTGTCGCTGCTGGCGGTGGTGCTCATGACCGGTACCTTCAGCCTCCAGGGGATTGTCGCTGCCCAGGGGAAGATCTGGTTTTTCCTCATTCAGCCCATCGCATTCATCACCTATATCATCGCCGGGGTGGCGGAGACCAACCGTGCCCCCTTCGACCTCCCCGAGGCCGAGAGTGAGCTCACCGCCGGCTACCACACCGAGTATAGCGGCATGGGTTTCAGCCTCTTCATGCTGGCGGAATACGCCAACATGTTCATCGTCTGCTCCATCGCCACGACCCTGTTCCTCGGCGGTTGGCGCGGCATTCCGCTGCCCTTCGGCGACTATTCCGGAATCATCTGGTTCTTCCTCAAGGTATACGGCCTGATGGTGTTCCTGGTCTGGATCCGCTGGACCTATCCGCGGACCCGGTTCGATCAGTTGATGAATTTCTGCTGGAAATACCTCATTCCCTTCGCCCTGGTGAATGTCCTCGTCACCGCGGTGCTGGTCAAGGTGCTGTGACATCATGAGCAAAAAAGGATATTTTACCGAACTGTACGTCGGCGGCAAAAGCCTGCTGGTGGGGCTCGGGGTAACTTTCAAGGCCTGCCTGCAGCCCATCGTCACGGTCCAGTACCCGCGGGAAAAACTCGACATCACCCCCAACTACCGGGGCCATATCGAGCTCAGGCGGGATCCGGAGAGCGGCGAGTGTCCCTGTATCGTTTGCGGTATGTGTGCCCGTGCCTGCCCGTCGGGCTGCATCACGGTCGAGGGAGAAAAGAAGGAGGGCGAGAAGGGCAAGACCCTGACGGTCTTCGCCCTCGACTTCACCAGGTGCAGTCTCTGCGGTACCTGCGTCGAGACCTGCCCCAAGGGCGCCATCGATTTCTCCCAGGACTATAACATCGCCGGCTTCACCCGCGAGGAGTTCCATTACGACCTGATCAGACGGCTGGAGGAGCGCGGATGAGTTTCTACCAGAACGTGAACGAGATAATCTTCTTCGTCTTCGTCTTCCTGGTGCTGTTCGGGGGGATCATGGCGGTGCGGAGCCGCATCCTGATGCACGCGGTGCTTGGGCTGGCGGTGTCGCTCCTGGGGGTGGCGGGGCTCTATTTTCATCTCGGCAGCCCCTTTCTTGCCCTGATGCAGATCCTTATCTACGTCGGCGCGGTGTGCATCATGATTGTCTTCGGCATCATGGTGGGCTACACCCCGTCGGAGGTGCGGGAGCAGGGCATCGGCGTCGCCAACCCCTTCCTGGCCCTGACGGCCGGGGTGGCGGTGTTCATTACCCTGCTCATCGCCATCAGCCGGACGGTGTGGACCCCGGCGGCCGCGGTGCAGGGCGATTTCAGCCTTGCCTATCTCGGTGAAACCCTCATGTACCGCTACTGTCTTGCCTTCGAGCTGATCTCGGTGGTTCTGCTCACCGCCATCGTCGGGGCCATCATTCTCGCCCGGGGCGGCAGGGACGAGGAGCATTTCTGATGCTGAGCGCCAACCTGAACACCTACCTGGTGATCTCCCTCTTCATGCTGATCCTCGGGCTGTACGGTATGCTGCAGCACCGCTCGTTCATCGGCATGCTGATCTCCATTGAACTCATGCTGAGCGGCGCCGGGCTGAACTTCATGGCCTTCAACCGCTTTCTGGCGCCGGACCCGGCCATCGGGCAGATTTTCACCCTGTTCATCATGGGAATCGCCGCCGCCGAGGCGGCCATCGCCGTGAGCATCATCTTTGCGGTCTATCGCCGGTATTACACCGCCGATCCCGCTGACGTGCATGACTTGCGGCACTGAGTGGCGGTTGCCGATTGTGTGAATCAGGCCGCTTGATACGTGACATGGGTGGTTGCCATCCCCGCCCCGTATACCGGGAGCCTGAAGGCGCCGGGGGAGATAGCCTTCAGGAGGCAGGGAACCGCGAGAAACAGGTACATGGACCGACGGCTACCGTCTCCTGACGCCTGGATTCCTGGTTCTTTCGACTGCTTCCGGCCGGAGGAAGACTTCGGGCAGCAAGGCATGTCATCTATTCAGCGGGCTTATTAACCGCAGACAGGATCGGGTATGGAAACGATCATAACCAGCAAAATACTTCTGACCTGCGCCATCCCGCTGGTCTCCGCGCTGCTGATCATGGCCTCCGGCAGCCGGCCGAACCTGCGTGAGACATGGTCCATCGCCGGCGCCGGGTTGACCTTCCTGTCGGTGGTCAACGTGTTGCCGCACATCCTCGCCGGGGGGAGCTACGAATGCGTACTTTTCACCCTCTATCCCGGCATCTCGGTTAAATTCCATCTCGACGGGCTCGGCATCCTCTTCGCCGGCACCGCATCGTTCCTCTGGATCCTGGCCGGTTTCTACTGCATCGGTTACATGCGCGGCCTTAATGAGCACGCCCAGACCCGGTTCTACGTCTGCTACGCGGTTTCCGTCGGCGGTGCCATGGGCGCGGCTTTTGCCGGCAACCTGTTCACCCTCTACTTGTTCTACGAGATCGTTTCCATCTTCACCTATCCGCTGGTGGCCCACCACCAGGATGCCGAGGGCTACGAGGGGGCGCGCAAATACATCATCTATCTGATGTTTACCTCCAAGGCATTCCTGTTGCCGGCAATGATCCTCATTTACGTGCAGTGTGGAACCCTGGATTTCTGCTATAACGGCATTGTCAACGGCATCTTTCCAACCGAGACCAGCCGCTGGCTGGTGACCGTGAGCTACTTGCTCTGCCTGTTTGGTTTCGCCAAGGCCGGCATTATGCCGCTGCACAGCTGGCTGCCTTCGGCGATGGTGGCGCCGACGCCGGTCAGTGCCCTGCTCCATGCGGTGGTGGTCGTCAAGGTTGGGGTTTTCTCCACCTGCCGGGTGATGCTGTCGATCTTCGGAACCAAGCTGCTGCATGACTACGGGTTGGGGCTCTTTACCGCCTATTTTGTCTCCTTTACCATCGTCGTTGCCTCGATCATTGCCCTGACCAAGACCAATCTCAAGGCGCGGCTGGCCTATTCAACCATCAGCCAGCTTTCCTACATCATCCTCGGGGTGGCGATGCTGACTCCCAACGGCGTTACCGGCGGGCTCATCCACATCGTCAACCACGCCTTTTCGAAGATCACCCTGTTCTTCGCTGCCGGCGCCATCTTCGTCGCCTCGGGCAAAAAGGACATCAACGAGATGGGGGGGCTGGGGCACCGCATGCCCTTGACCATGCTGGCCTTCGGTATCGCCTCGCTGAGCATGATCGGCGCGCCGCCGGTGAGCGGTTTCGTCACCAAGTGGTTCCTTGCCCTGGCCACCATGGATCTCCACAATACCCTGTTGCTGGTGGTGCTGCTGGTTTCCAGCCTGCTGAATGCCGGCTACTTCGTGCCGATATTCCTTCAGTCCTTCTACGGTACGCCGCCGGCGGCCGACGCCGGCCAGACCGGCTCTCTGGAGCGGTCGCCGCTGGTCATGCTGATGGTGGTGCCGCTGTGCATTACCTCGTTGCTGTCGGTATTGTTCGGGCTCTATCCCGATCTGTTCCTGAGAATCATTAACCTGATGGTGGGGGCGTGATGGGACACATTATTGCTTCGCTGCGCGAGCGATCCGACCTGTTCAGGCTGCTGTTCTTCGCCTTCCTGGCGTTCGCCGTCGTCTTCGATTTCTTCGCCGTACGGCACCACGCCCATTTCTGGGGCGATCACATCATTGGCTTCTGGGCCTTCGTCGGGCTTGTCGGCTGTCTCGGAATGATCGTCATCTTCAAGGGCCTGGCCAAGGTCTGGCTGATGAAGGGGGAAGATTTCTATGGTAACTAGCGGCATCTTCGTCCATCCGGCGGCCTGGTTCATCCTCGGGGCTGTGCTGCTGCCCATCGCCCGGCGGCTGAAGCTGCAGAAGGTGGTGCTGCTGGCGATTCCCATCATCGCCTTCGCCCAGATCCGCATCCTGCCGGATAGCTTCGGTGTTTGCCATTTCATGGGCTTCGAACTGGTGTTCGGATCGGTTGACAAGCTGACCATGGTCTTCCTTCACGTTTTTACCGTGATGGCGATCATCGGCAGCGTCTACGGGCTGCACGTCGAGGAGAGCGGCCAGCACATGGCGGCGTTTCTCTATGTCGCCGGGTCGCTTGGCACCACCCTGGCAGGGGATTATCTGACCCTGTTCATCTTTTGGGAGCTGATGGCTTTCGCCTCCACCTTCCTCGTCTGGTACCGCAAGCGGAAGCGCTCCATCGAGGCGGGCTACCGCTACCTGTTGATCCACACCGCCGGGGGGCTGGTACTGCTGGCGGGGATCTTCCTGCGCTACCAGCACCTCCATGACCTTACCTTTGCCCGCATCCCGGTGGAGAGCGCCGGGCTGGCGGAATACCTCATCATGATCGGTTTCATGCTCAACGCCGCGGTACCGCCGATCCACGCCTGGCTGCCCGATGCCTATCCCGAGGCGACGGTGACCGGGGCGGTGTACATGTGCGCCTTCACCACCAAGACCGCGGTTTATGTTCTTGCCCGGGCCTTCCCCGGTTTCGAGGCGCTGGCGATCATGGGGGCGATCATGACCCTCTACGGCGTCGCCTACGCGGTGATCGAGAACGACGCCCGCCGCATCCTCGCCTACCATATTGTCAGTCAGGTGGGCTACATGGTCTGCGGGGTGGGCATCGGCACGGCGATGGCGATCAACGGCGCCTGTGCCCATGCCTACGCCCACATCATCTACAAGGCGCTGCTGTTCATGGGTGCCGGCGCGGTGCTGGAGATGACCGGTCGTTCGAAGCTCAGCGAGTTGGGCGGGCTCTACAAGCTCATGCCCATGAGCCTGATCTTCACCGTCATCGGTGGCATATCCATCTCCGGCTTCCCGCTCACCAGCGGTTTCATCAGCAAGTCGATGATCATCGCCGCCGCCGGTGAACATCACCGCACCGGGCTGATGATCATGCTGACCCTGGCTGCCGTTGGTACCTTCCTTTCGGTGGGGATCAAGCTGCCGTACTTTGTCTGGTTCGCCAAGGACAACCCGGCGGTGCCGGAGGCCAAGGACCCGCCCTTCAACATGCAGCTCGGGATGGCCATTGCCGCCTTCCTGTGTATCTTCATGGGGGTCTATCCGGACTTCCTCTACAACATGCTGCCCTTCCCGGTGCATTATCACCCCTATTCGGCCTACCACCTGTCGGAGACCTTCCAGATTCTCGGGTTCACCGGCCTGGGTTTCTACCTGATGGTGAAAAAGCTGGCGCCCAAGGACAAGATGAACCTGGATCTCGACTGGTTCTACCGTCGCGGCACCCAGGTTTTCATGTGGCTGGCCCGCAGGCCCCTGAGTGTCGCCAATGACTGGGTCGGTGAGGTCTACCGTACCGTGGGGCTGCGTTTTACCACGGCGATGGCGCGGGCGATGAGCTGGTTCGACTGGCATGGTATCGACCACGTTATCGACGGGACCGCCGCCAGCGTGGTCCGGGGCGGCGACGAGCTCCGGCAAGTACAGACCGGCAGGGTGCAACACTACGTCGGCGGGGCGGTGATCGCTCTCTTCCTTCTTCTGCTGGTCATGGTTTTGATCTAAGCAAGGTGCCGGAACGGATATGGAACAATACCTGATACACAACCATCTGGGCTACCCGATCCTTTCGGTGCTTCTTTGTCTGCCCCTGGCCGGCGCCGTGGTCACGCTCTTTCTGCGTGGCGACACGGTGCTCAAGACGTGGGGGCTGCTGGTCACCGTTGCCACCGCCGCTGCATCACTGCCGTTGTACAGCCGTTTCGACCTGCACACGGCGAAGTACCAGTTTGCCGAAGTGTACCAGTGGTTTCCATTCCTGAAGCTCGAATATGCCGTCGGTGTCGACGGCATCAGCGTTCTGCTGGTGCTTTTGACCACCTTCGTCATGCCGCTGTGTATCCTTTGTTCATGGAGCTACATTCAGGAGCGTTTCAAGGAGTTCATCTTCGTCATCCTGGTGATGGAAGCATCGATGATCGGGGTGTTCATCTGCCTGAACACGGTGCTGTTCTACATCTTCTGGGAAGCGATGCTGATCCCCATGTACCTGCTCATCGCCGTGTGGGGCGGCCCGCGGAAGGACTACGCTTCGATCAAGTTCTTCCTCTATACCCTGCTGGGAAGCGTGTTTCTGCTGGTGGCGATCATCTCTCTCTACGTCAAGACCGGCACCTTCGCCATCCCCGAGCTCATGACCCACCGGTTCGGCTATGCCTACCAGATGTGGCTGTTTCTGGCCTGCGCCCTGGCGTTCGCGATCAAGATCCCGATGTTTCCGCTGCACACCTGGTTGCCCGCGGCCCACGTCGAGGCGCCCACCGCCGGCAGCGTCATCCTCGCCAGCATCCTGCTGAAGATGGGCGGATACGGCTTTTTACGCTTCTGCCTGCCCATGGCGCCGGCGGCCACCCTGACCTGCATGCCGTATCTGTTGGCATTGTCGATTATGTCGATCATCTTCGGTGGCTATCTCGCCCTGGGCCAGAGTGATATCAAGAAGCTCATCGCTTATTCCAGTGTCGGGCATATGGGCTTCGTGACGCTTGGTATCTTCCTGCTCAATGTCCAGGGCATCAAGGGCGCGATGCTGCAGATGATCAACCACGGCATCACCACCGGGGCACTGTTCATCTGTATCGGTATCATCTACGAGCGCACTCATAGCCGCGAGATCGCCGATAACTCGAAGCTGGGGATGATGATGCCGATCTACGTAACCTTCCTCGGCATCTTCTCGTTGTCGTCCTTTGCCTTTCCGGGTACCAACAGCTTCGTCGGCGAACTGCTGGTGCTGCTCGGGGCGTTCTCGAAATACAAGCTTGTGGGATTCCTGGCTATTCCCGGTGCGGTGCTGGCGGCGGCCTACATGCTCAGGCTCCTGCAGAAGATGGTGTGGTCCGATTCCGATGGCCACGGACATCACCACGACGGGGGCCACGGGCACGGCGACGACGCCGGCGGCCACCATCACGACCTGAAGGATCTCAACCTCAGGGAGTTTGTTACCCTGGCATTTCTCACCGTCTTTGTCTTCTGGATCGGTCTGCATCCGGCGCCGGTGCTCAGGATCATGGACACCAGTGTCGGCCACCTGGTGGAGCAGCTCCACCACGGCATGCAGCACGTGCCGGCAGAGCACCACGGCCACCACGCGCTGCTGCACCAGGTCGGTGAGTGGTTCGCCCAGGTGAGGATATTCTTCGCCTCGTAAGCCGGGTTTTCTTGCCGGCAACATGATATCAGCAGAGAATCAGATGGCGCTGTAGCCGCGCCATCCGGAATCAACAGGAATACATCATGCAGGTTGCCCTCTTTCTTCCCGAGTTGATGCTGATCCTCATGGCGCTGATCCTTTTCGGCGCCACCCTGACCCCCATGAGTACGGGAGCCCTGTCTGGGCTCGCGCTGGTGCTGGCGGCGCTGGCGACTGCCGCCGCGGGGCTGGGCTTCGGCGCCGAGGGGGCGCTGTTTTTCGACGCCTACCGGGTCGACGCCTTCTCTCAGAGTTTCAAGATACTCATTACCTTTGGTCTCTTCCTGGTCATCTACCTCGGCCCGACACTCTCCGGTGTCGAGGAGCGTCTGCGGCCGGAATACTATCTGTTCCTGACCCTCAGCGCCGTGGGATTGGTCCTCCTCAGCAGCGCCGTTGAACTGCTCACCATTTTTGTGAGTCTCGAGATATCTTCCTACGCCCTTTACGTGGTTATCCCTTTCCGGCGTCAGCGGGAGCACCGGGAGCAGATGGAAGCGGGTATCAAATATGTCCTCTTCGGCGCTGTGGCTACCGGCGTCTCCCTCTACGGGATGAGTTACATCTACGGCTTTACCGGGACCACCTACGTAACCGAACTTGCGGCACGGATGCCGGCACTGCTTGCTGAACAGCCCCTGGCGCTCATCGGCATGGTGCTTATGCTCGGCGGATTCTTCTACAAGCTGGCGCTGTTTCCGATGCACTTCTGGACCCCGGATGTGTACGAGGGCGCCGCCAACGAGACCACCACCTACGTCGCTACCTTGCCGAAGGTGGGCGCTGTGGCGTTGCTCATCCGCCTGGTGTCCCTGGGCGGGGTTGATGTATCGCAGTTTACCTGGATCCTCGGTGCCTGCGCGGTGCTGTCGATGACTGTCGGTAATCTTTCCGCCCTGGTGCAGGAAGATCTCAAACGTTTGCTGGCCTACTCGAGTATCGCTCACGCCGGCTATGTCATGCTCGGCATTCTCAGTGTCGGTGGGATGGGCTCGGCCTCGGCGATCTACTACATTGCCGGCTACCTGATCATGAATCTGGCCTGCTTCTTCGTCATCTACCAGCTTGCCCCTGACGGCCGCAACGTCACCTTTACCGATCTCAAGGGGTTGAGCCGTCGCTCGCCACTGCTGGCCTTCACGCTGGCGGCCGGCGCCTTCGGCATGGCCGGCATCCCGCCGACGGTAGGCTTTACCGGCAAGTTCATAATCTTCACCGCCGCCATTGACAAGGGACTTTATTCCCTCGTTATTCTTGCGGTCATCAACGCCGGCATATCTGCCTTTTACTATCTTAAAATGGTTCGCGCAGCCTATTGTCAGCCGCAAGAGGGTACCGAAACCACTGCGATGCACCTCGGTCTGCCGGCGGCCCTGTTCGGATTGGCACTGGTGCTGCTCATCATCCTGGTGGGCGTTTTCCCTCAGGGCTTCCTTGCTATCGCTGAGGATGCCGTAGCGGCGCTGTCCTAGATATTCCGCGTATCAGTCATGTTTTCAACCGGATGATTGTTGTGTCCGGGTTCCAGCGGGTCGGGAAAAAAGAACAAGGAAATTCCCGCAGAGCCTTTTTCTGCGGGTTTTTTTCGTGGTGGGCGTCCGGCATAACCGGTGCCTGGACGGCAGTAGTCAACGGCAATGACATGACCCGGCGAGAGAGGAAGACGAAAATGAAAACATTCATCGTGTTGGTTCTGGTTGCATTGTTCAGTGTATCCGGAACGTATGCGGCTGAGCGTATCACTCCTGAGCAGATGCGTGAGCTGTATATCCAGGGTCTCAGTGCGTACCCTGACAGGGCGCCGTGGAATCCTCGAATTATATGCAATATTCGCAAGATAACCATTCCTGATGACAACCGGCTGACCTTCACCGATGACAATCATATGGTGTTCAAGGTCATCATCGTCTACGACGAGGTAGCTAATGGCCATCTTACCACCTGGGAGGCAACCTATTTTCCCGGGTTCGAAAAAAAGGACGGCACGTGGGTGTTCGGGGGAAATTCCATTGCTTCCGCGCCGCGTAAGTCCGAGCGGGAACTGGTCTACAACAAGTTGGAAACATATCCCATCAACAAAAAGCAGGAAATCGCCATGAAGGGCCGGACCCTGGCAGGCACGTCGTTTGCGACGGTATATCAGGCCGCGCCGGTGAAAAAACTTCCAGAACCAAAGAATCTGCTGCAGGCCCTGGCCAATGCCATCGGCCACAGTGAAAAGACCTTCAACGCTATTCTTGGTGCCGGGATGTCCGCCCGGGTTTACGATATCACTCTCAATGACGGAACCGTTGTCATGGGTGATTCCGAATGGCTGGATGATGAAAGGTTTTTTGTGCCGGTCAGGATTCAGTATAAAACCATCGAAACCAAGGACGGAGACACCTGGCTGGGAAGTTGGCTGGGTGAGTATGGTATGGTGTGCAAGAACGGAAAAAACGGCCTCTATGTTGCCGGTTGTAAGCCGCTCGGTCATCCCAAGGGAGGACTTTCGAGCAAGTCCAGGGACGGCAAGGAGACCTTCCATGATAAATTCGTCAAAGCCGGCGTGAGTAACTGACGGTGGCTTCGTAACAACAACATCAGATACAACAACATCTTCTTCGTTTTGCCGTACCTTGAGTGACTGTGGCGTACGTTGACGCCGCAGTCATCAGGTTTGGCGAAGGTCGATTGCCGGAGGGGGGGTACATACCATGGTCCATTGTCCGGCTGTCGTTCCGCGAGGTATCGTTCCGTCGCGACAGGGGGATATTTTTTTGATTTTCCCCTTCGGGGCCGTCAGGACCAAGTTCTGACGATAGCCGGGGTAGTGATATCTTCATCGGTAATTGTTAACGACGGTTGAACCGGTTTTGGCCGGGAAGAAGCGGGTGAGGACCACGCAATGGGGTAGGTTTGTGCGTGCCGGGAAGAAGGTCATGGCCGGTAATGGGGAAATCGAGCTGTTGCCACCTGGCCTGGCCCGCTTGAGGAGGATGGTTGGGATGAAAAGATACTTCCTGTTCAATGTGTTGTTGCCGACACTGATGTTCATGGGCGTACTGGCGGTATTGCCGGCGGTGGGCGCGGCGACGGAACATCTCGGTGTCGACGAGATCGTCGGGCGCGCCAATCTCGCGGCCTATTACGCCGGCGACGACGGCCGGGCAACGGTGAAGATGACCATCACCGATGCCCTGGGCCGTACCCGCAACCGTAAGTTCGTCATGTTGAGAAAGGATGTCGCCGACGGCGGCGAACAGCTTTTCTATGTTTACTTCGAGGAGCCCGCGGACGTCCGCAAGATGGTCTACCTGGTGCACAAGCACATCGACGGCGATGATGACCGCTGGCTCTATCTGCCGGCCCTCGACCTGGTGAAGCGCATCGCCGCCTCCGACAAGCGCACCAGCTTCGTCGGCTCCCATTTCCTCTACGAGGATGTTTCCGGCCGTGCCATTACCGAGGATACCCACGAGCTGGTGGAAACCACCGACCGCCATTACGTGCTGAAGAACATCCCCAAGGATCCCGGCAGCGTCGAGTTCTCTTCCTACACCGTCTGGGTTGACCGCAAGAACTTCATGCCGCTGAAAGCCGAGTATCTCGACCGTGAGGGTCAGGCCTACCGTATCGTCGAAGCGGTGAAGGTGGAGAATGTCGGTGGGCATCCGACGGTGACCGTCTCCCGAGTCCGCGATCTGGCCGGGGGTGGTGAGACGGTGAGTGAGTTCAGCGACGTGCGCTACGACATCGGTCTGAACGAACGTATCTTCACCGAACGCTACCTGCGTCGCCCGCCCCGGGAAGTGAGGTAGTGAGATGGCCGCCCGCGGAGGTCGGGCTCTCCCCGCTGGTTTTGGGGGCATTGTCGGCGGTGCCGCCGTGCCACCGCCGGCGTCCGGTCCTCCTGAGATCTGTTGTCGTGGCAGCAAAACTGCTTTTCCATGCGGCCTGCCGGCGGGTGTTGTGGCTCCGGCGGCAAGTCTTTTTTCGCCTTCTAGTGTTTCCGGCAGTCCGAAAACTTACGGTTCCGCACGGTTCACGGCGGTGAAGCAGGGCGCGTTTCTTCTCCTGTTTTTCTTGTATATTACTCCGGCTGTGCCGGCACCGGCGGCGGCAGGGGGACTGCGCGGGGATCTGTCCGCCGCCGGTTTCGACGCCTACGGCTTTGTCGAAACCCGTTTCGGCAGCCGGGTGACGAACGACGATACCCAGCGGACCCTGTCCCTGGCCGAGGCGCGGGTGCAGCTCGAAGGCCGCCACGATCCCGGCTGGGGTAGCTTCGTTGTGCGGGGCGATCTCCTGGCCGACGGCGTCACCGACGAGGTGTTCTTCGACCTGCGGGAGGCCTCGCTGCTGCTCTTCCCGGCGTCGTTTGTCGATCTCAAGCTCGGCCGTCAGGTGCTTACCTGGGGCACCGGTGATCTCCTGTTCATCAACGATCTCTTCCCCAAGGACTGGAAATCGTTCTTCATCGGCCGCGACACCGAGTATCTCAAGGCGCCGTCCACCGCCGTCAAGGCGAGTTTCTTTCACGATCTCGCCAACCTCGACGTTGTCTACGTGCCCCTCTTCGAGCCGTCGGAGTATATCGACGGCGAACGCCTGTCCTACTGGAACCCGATACTCGGCCGCACCGCGGGTGCGGGTGACCGGATGCGCGACCACGATCTTGACCATTGCTTCCGCGATGACGAATGGGCCCTGCGGCTGTACCGTAATCTCGGCGGGGTGGAGCTGGCGCTCTACGGCTACCAC
This sequence comes from Candidatus Anaeroferrophillacea bacterium, assembly GCA_016933675.1. Taxonomy (GTDB): domain Bacteria; phylum Desulfobacterota; class Anaeroferrophillalia; order Anaeroferrophillales; family Anaeroferrophillaceae; genus JAFGAM01. The sequence continues at coordinate 2,734 of JAFGAM010000130.1, read as the reverse complement.
GGCTTCTGGAGCACCCCGGAGGGGATGGATCCGTTCAGCGGCCGGCTGACCTTTCCTGAGCTGTCGACGGTGGGCGCCAGTGCCCGCGGCGCCCTGCTGGGCGGCCTGGCCAACGTGGAGATCGGCTACTACGATTCGGGCGACGACCGGGACGGCGACAATCCGCTGATCCGCAACAGCGAGTGGCGCCTGCTGGGGGGCTTTGAGCGCGAGATCGCCCGTGATTTCACCGCTGGGCTGCAATACTACGTCGAGTGGCTGCAGGGCTACGGCGCCTACCGCCGCACCATGCCCGCCGGGATGAAGCCCCGCGACGAGGTGCGCCATGTTCTTACCCTGCGGCTCACCCGCCTGCTGTTGAACCAGAACCTGACAATTTCCTGCTTCACCTACTGGTCGCCTTCGGACGAGGACGCCTACCTGCGGCCGCAGGCGAGCTACAAGCTCACCGACCGCTGGCTCCTGGAGGCCGGCGCCAACCTCTTCTTCGGCGCCGACCAAGACACCTTCTTTGGCCAGTTCGAGGACAACGCCAACGTCTGGGCCGGCATCCGCTGGAGCTACTGACGACGGCCGGCAGCCGTCCGAAGTTTCGTCACGGGTTACCCGGTCAGCCGCAAAATTCTCCAACACCTGGGCCTGTGGGAGCGGCCGCCACCGGCAGCAGAGGTTCCTTCGGCGCAACCGCTCCGACCGTCTGCTTGCGAAGCGTTGGTATACGAGCCGTTTAACGATGGCTGGCCGGGGGATGAAGAGCTGATGTGTGCCCTGTAAAAGGCTGGCGAAGTCACGGGGGAAGGCTGGGGTGCATGCACTAACGCGCCTGAAATCAGGAAACTCCGCCATTATCCCGTACAGTTTTTGTTGTCATGGACATAAAGCTGTGGTATGGGCAGCAAAAATGCGACTGAAGATAACGATGGTGTGACCGATATGGCGTCAGGGGGCACCCGTGGTGTTCAGTACCCTCGCGGTGTCGCCATTTCGTGGTAAGCTCCCGTAAAGCAAATTCCTATCATCATCATCTTTTGCGTCCCATCGCTTCAGTAACAGAAACTCACCTGGAACGGTAGGATACCCGCTGCAGAAATGAGAAGCTGGTGCCCCCAAGTGTTTTCCCTGAATTGAAATTGTGATTTTTCTCCTTCCCTTTTATAAGCATCCCTCCCGGCATGCATGTGAGTACTTCATTGAAAATACCTCGTGCTATTGTAGAGTGATAAGGAACCAGGAGATCGGTCGTTTTCGGAAAACAACTCTTTTCTGAAGGATTAAAACCGCCAATCCTCAGGTCAGGGGGGCCATATGAACCCGATCCTCTTCACGGGGCCGGGCGCTCTTTACCGGAGCTCGGATGCAGGCTGGCCGCAGCTCTTGAGACGATTCCCGGTCGCTGCCGAATCGGTGATTTTCCCGACGGAGAAATCAGGGTCGAGGTGAAAGAGCCACTGGAAGGGCGCACCGTCTTCCTGCTCCAATCCACTGTTGCCCCGGCGGATCGCAACCTTCTCGAACTGCTGCTGCTGGCCGATGCCTGCCGGCGGCGCGGCGCACGGTACATCGTCGCCGCCCTCCCCTATTTCGGCTACGCCCGACAGGATCGCCGGGTCAGTGGCGAGGAGCCGGTTGGCGCCCGCCTCGTCGCCGACCTGCTCGCCTGCCGCTGCGACCGGATCGTGGCTCTCGATCTGCACACCGCCGCTATCGAAGGGTTTGTCAGCGTCCCTCTGCTGAATCTTTCAGCGGTGCCGCTGCTGGCCGAGGCCTTTCGCGAGCATCGCCAACAAAACCAGGTGCTGGTAGCCCCCGACGCCGGGGCGGTAAAACCGGCGCAGCATTACGGGGAGCTGCTGCAGTTGCCGGTGGCCTACGTGGAAAAAATGCGCCGAAGCGACCGGGAGGTCGCCGTACAGGCGGTTACCGGGAACGTGGAAGACCGCGTCCCTGTACTGGTGGATGACATGATCAGCACCGGTGGCACCATCTTCGCCGCGGCGGCGGCTCTTCTGGAAGCGGGAGCCCGGCCCGACATTTCGATCCTCGTCAGTCATTGCCTGCTGGTGGGCAAGGCGGCATCCCGCCTTGAACAACTGCCCCTCCGGAGAATCATCACCACCGACAGCGTACCCGAAGCGACAAAAACGCGGCATCCGCTTAGCGCCTGTACCCTCGCGCAACTTCTCGCCGATGCCCTGCTGGAACTCTCCCCATCAGAGCTTGGATAAACCATGCCGATCCGCAATTCGGATATCGCCCGTATCTTCAACCACCTTGCCGACCTGCTCGAAATCAGGGAAGCCAACCCCTTCCGTGTGCGGGCCTATCGTAACGCCGCCCGCACCATCACCGACCAGCCGCAGAGCATGGCGGCGATGCTTGAGGAAGGCAAGGACCTCTCGCAACTGCCCGGCATCGGCGAAGACCTGGCAGGCAAGATCGCGGACATCGTCGAAACCGGCACCCTGAAAATGTTGCAAGAACTGGAAGAGGAAGTGCCCAGCGATCTCAGCGAGTTGCTGAAGATCTCCGGTCTCGGTCCGAAGCGGGTGGCGGCTCTTCATCACGAACTCGGCATCGAGACTCTGGATGAGCTGGCAGAGGCGGCCGAAAAGAAAAAGATCCGCGAACTGGAGGGTTTTGGCGAAAAAACCGAACAGAAATTTCTGAAGGAAGTCAAGCGCAGGGTAAAGGCCGATTTCCGCACCAAACTGGCCGAAGCGGAGCAGGTCGCCGG
>JAFGAM010000129.1 GCA_016933675.1 Candidatus Anaeroferrophillacea bacterium | reverse complement strand
CGGAGAGATGGCCGAGTCGGCTGAAGGCGCTCGCCTGCTAAGCGAGTGTGCGGGGAAACCTACACCGAGGGTTCGAATCCCTCTCTCTCCGCCAGTTTTTTGTTCAAGGCTGTTCGATATTTTTCAAAGCCCCCAATATTACCGATGTATTGGGGGTTTTTACACGGATCACATCATCAACTACATCGATCGCCAACCAGCCCTCTTTGACGGTATTTTTGGCGGTATCTTATTGTTACCGTCCGGAAGATACCGTCATGCCGCTCACCAACACCGCGTTTCGCAATGCCCGGTCCCAACAAACTGTCCAAGACAAAAGGACGGCCATCCCCGGACGGCCTTTTTTGCCGTTGTTTGCACCTGGCAACGACCTCTCCGGGAGGTCGTTGTTCCGTCGGAACGATAAGGCGCAAAAGATCGCGGGTATTTTGGGGGGGCTTACTACTGCCCACCTTGGTGAATCAAGACATGCTGCATGCCTGGTACCCGGCATGACCGATATCAAATCAAGAACCATGCACCGATCATGACCCCGGTCCTCTTGTTTCCGTCGAGGAAAGGATGGTTTTGAACGATGTGGCACCCGTAGGCAACCGCCATCTCGAATACATAGGATCATTTCCGTACACCGAATTGATCTAAAGCGCTCGGACAAATACGTCATCCGTCCTGACACCGCCGTGGCGGCGAAGATGGGTTTCGATCGTTTATTTCAGGGTATTCAGGGCAGATCCCGGCGTCAAATCGGTTACGCGGAGCGTCAAGGCTGCATGCCGCGCAGCTTTCCCCTTGACAGCGGGGGACGTATATGGCCATCCTTTTCCGCCGGACATGCAAAATGCGAGCCGGGTAAACGTTGGCCGGCGCCCGCCGTCATAACGGCAGGCCGAATACGGAAAAGAGGCGGCAATGAGATACAAACTCGAACCGAAAACATTCGTGCGGATTGTGCCGTTCGTCATCATGATCATGCTTGTCACATTCCTCGCCACCGCCGCCCCGGCGCGGGCGATGCGCTGCGGCAAGGACTTGGTTTCCGCGGGCGACCACAAGTACGAGGTGCTCGCCACCTGCGGCGATCCGGTTATCCGCGAAGACATCGGCATCGACCATAAACAGGTGGGTGAATACCGCATCATCGAGGAGTGGCTCTACGTCATCGAACGCTACGGCAAACGGCAGATGTACCGGCTGCGTTTCGACGGCGACGGCATCCTGCGCGACATCGAATGGCTGGGTGAACGGAAGTAGGAAGCCGCCCATGCATCTCACCCTCCCCTTCTTGATGACCGTCGTCATCGCCGCCGGCGGCCTGTGCCACTGGCTGGCGTGGCGGCTCAAGCTGCCGGCGATCCTCCTCTTCCTCGCCTTCGGCATCCTGTTGGGCCCGGTACTCGGCTGGTTCAACGCCGCCATGCTCACCGGTGACTGGCTGCCATCCTTCGTCTCCCTGGCCGTCGCCGTGGTTCTGTTCGAGGGCAGCATCACCCTGAAACTCACCGAAATCCGCGGTCTCGAACGGGTGGTGCGCAACCTCGTCACCTTCGGCGCCCTCGCCGGCGGCGCGGCGACGACCATCGCCGCCGGTTTCATCGTCCGCCTGCCGTGGGAGCTGGCGGCGCTTTTCGGCGCCCTCACCGTGGTCACCGGACCGACGGTGATCACACCGCTTTTACGCACCGTGCGGCCGGGGGAAGCGGTGACCCGCATCCTTCAGTGGGAAGGCATCGTCATCGATCCGCTGGGTGCCCTGCTGGCGGTACTCATTTTCAACTTCATCGCCGCCCTGGCGGAACAGCACGATCCCACCCGCGCCTTCACCACCTTCGCCCTCGGGCTCGCCACCGGCGGCGGCATCGGTCTGCTGGGCGGCTGGCTCTGGGGCCTTTTGCTGAAAAGCCGCTGGCTACCGGAATACCTCCAGACCGTCTGCACCCTGGCGGCGGTGCTGACGGTATGCACCGCCGCCAATCAACTGGTGCACGAATCGGGCCTGCTGGCGGTAACGGTGACGGGCATCATTCTGGCCAACACCGCCGAACTCGACCTCGAATCCATCAGCAGCTTCAAGGAAAACCTGACCCTGGTGCTGGTGGCAACCCTGTTCATCCTGCTCGCCGCCTGCCTCGAGCTGCAAGAACTCGCGGCGCTGGGCTGGCGACCGCTGGCGCTGGTGGCGGTGATGCAGGGCATCTCCCGGCCGCTGGCGGTGGGACTGGCCACCATGGGCACAAATCTCAGCCGGCGAGAGAAATTCATCATCGCCTGGATCGGTCCGCGGGGCATCATCGCCGCCGCCATCGCGGCGCTCTTCGCCATCCGCCTCGGGGCGATGGGCATCCCCGAAGCCGAGAGCCTCATCCCCCTGACCTTCGCGGTGATCATCGGCACCGTCGCCCTGCCGGGGCTCACCGCCCGCCCTCTGGCCCGTCGGCTCGGGGTGGCGGAACCCGAACCCCGAGGCTTCCTCGTCATCGGCGCCAACCCTGTCGCCCGGAGCATCGGCACAGCTCTGGCCAATACCGGCGTGCGGGTGCTGCTCGCCGACACCAGTTGGAACAACGTCCGCGCGGCACGACGGGAGGGGCTTGTGACCTACTACGGCAACCCCACTTCGGAACATGCCGACCGGCACCTCAACCTGGTGGGCATCGGCCGCCTGCTGGGGCTGTCGATGCACGACGAGTTCAACTTCCTCGCGGCACTGCGCTACCGGGGCGAATTCGGCCGCCGGCGGGTTTTCTGCCTGCAATCGCCGCAGGCCGCCGAAAAACAGGAAAAGCAGCTTCCGGCCCAGGAATTTCGCGGCCGGCCTCTGTTCGGCGCGAAGGTCACCTACGCCAACCTGGCCAGCACCATCGGTCGCGGCGGCACCATCCACCGAACCGAGCTTACCCCGGTTTTCACCTTCGAAAAGTTTCTCGCCGAACACGGCCGCCGGGCGATGGTGCTGTTCACCATCGATGCCCAGGGGTTCATCCGGCCGACCACCGCCGAGGAGTCGCCGGCACCCCATCCCGGCCGGCAGGTCATTTACCTGGCCGAACCGGAGCCGGAACCGCCGGCGGAGGCAGCGGAGAAATCAGCCGCGGATGCGGTACAAGCAGGATCCGCACCGGAATCAATCACCCGAACCGCGGCCGCACCCGCCACGACGGCATCGGCACCAGAGGCAACGGCACCAAGCGGAACGGAACCCGCAAGAAAGAGCGCAACATGAACCACCGGAAGACGCTGAAACATGCCATGGAAAAACTGGGCAAACCGCCCGGCAGCTTCGGTCCCGATCTCGATACGGAGACTGAATCCGCTCCCCGGCCGGCGCCCCGGCTCGCCCTCACCCGCTACGACGCCGACCGCCTCGAACGGCTGGAACCGGCCACCATTGGCGAGTGCGCCGCCGCCATCGACCCCGGCATGGTCAACTGGATCATCGTCACCGGCATCCCCGACCCTGCCACCCTGGAGGCCGTCGGGCAACGCTTCGGTATCCACGCACTGGTCCTCGAAGACCTCGGCAACACCGCCCAGCGTACCAAGATCGAGGATCACGACAGCCATATCTTTATCGTCATCCGTTCGCTGGAGACCGACCCCGCGAGCGCCCGCCTGGCGGTCGGCCAGATCAGCCTGGTATTCGGCGACCACTGGCTCATCTCGGTCGGCGAGCAGAACGGCAACCTGTTGCACCACGTCCATGATCGCCTGGAACATTCACGGGGCCGCATCCGCAAACTCGGCGCCGACTATCTGGCCTACGCCGTCATCGATCTGCTGGTGGACCACTATTTCACTGCCCTGCACCACATCGACGACCGGCTGGAAAAACTGACGGAACACGCCATAGCTGATCCGCGACCGGAGATGGTGCCGGTGATCCAGGGCGTCAAGCACGACCTGCTACTAGCCCGCAAAGCGGCCTGGCCGGTACGTGAGGTGGTGAGTGAACTGCAGTTCGGCGATTCGCCGCTGATAACGGCAAACGTCACCCCGTTTTTGCGTGACCTCGCCGACCACGCCAACCAGATCATGGACCTGATCGAGATCTACCGGGAACTGGCCGGCGCCGCCATGGAAACCTATCTGTCGAGCCTCAGCAACCGCATGAACACCATCATGCAGGTGTTGACCGTCATCGCCACAATCTTCATCCCGGTGACCTTCATCGCCGGTATTTACGGGATGAATTTCGAATGGATGCCGGAACTCAAATGGCGCTGGGGATACCCGGCGGTCATGACCGTGATGGCGCTGCTCATCGCCGTCATGCTGTGGTTCTTCCGGCGGCGGAAGTGGTTCTGAGGGCGATTATCCATCAGGCAGCTCAGCATGCCACCCGAGCCGCCGCCGCAGATCTCGGCATCCGGCCGGCAGCAGAAGACGGAAGATAACATACCTTAATGAGGGAGGAAAACACCGGTGAACGCACCACGGGAGAAACTACCGGCAGGCTGGTGGGGGCCGCGGCAGGTCGCCAACGGCAGCACCTGCCGCTGGCACATCGGCGGTCTGGAGCTGCAGACGGTACCGCGGGATACCTGCTGGGAAATCAGCCACCGTTATCACGCCCCGGTCGGAAACGACGAGCCGACCGACTGGAGGGTGACGACGGCGGAACCCACCGAGCCCCTCGAAAACCTGGAGCGGGTGGCATTCCGCAAGCCGGTGGACACCGTCGAGCTGCTGCCACTGCTGGCCGACCGGCCGCTGGTCTCACGGCTCACCTCGCCGCTGGTCGTTCCCGGCCGCGAGAAAGTGTCCATCTACCTTAACCAGCCGCTGTGGATCGGCCTGCGTTTCCCCGGCAGCCAGCGACCGGTACGCGAATTCCCCGCCATCCGGCTCTCGGACACCTGGTTCGGCGCCGACACCATCCACGGCGAACTGTGCTACGCCACCCTGACCTTCGGCCGGCTGCACCTCGAGGAACTGGTGCCGCGTCCCCACCGGGCCATTACCCCAATCGTCATCAGCAACCACAGCGACGACGATCTGCGCCTGGAACGTCTGAGCGTGCCGGTTCCTTATCTGTCCATTTTCATCAGCGCCGACGCCGTTCGATGGACCGAAACCCTGACCGCGACCCACAGGGATCCCACGGAACTGGTAAATATCACCATCAGCAAAGGCATCCCGAAAGAGGCCGGCCGCGGCGGCCGGCTGCTGGCGCCGCCGCGGAAGGAGGCGGAAAAAGGCGTCCTCTCCCGAGCTCTGGGCACCCTGTTCGGATAACCTCGACGGCTTCATGACGACGCCCCGCTTCCCGGGGCCATCCGGCCGTCTCGCGGTCAAAATCAACAGGAGACATCCATGAACCTGCAGCACTGGCGCGACCTGATGCTGGCGGCGGTTACCCCGGAAAAAGTCTACGCCATCCTCTGGGCTTTGTTCTTCATCATTGTCGGCCTGGTGGCGGCAAACATCGCCGCCGGGCTCACCAGCCGACTGCTGAGCCGGCGGTTGAGCAGCCATCAGGTCTCCTTCGGTCGCCGCGGGGTTTATTACGGTATCCTGATGCTGTTTGTTTTCTCGGCGTTGAGCGAACTGGGACTGAATCTCGGCGTCCTGCTGGGGGCAGCGGGGGTACTGTCAGTGGCCATCGGCTTCGCCTCCCAGACCTCGGCCTCCAACCTTATCAGCGGTCTCTTCCTGGTGTTGGAGAACCCCTTCTCGGTGGACGACTGGATCAAGGTAGGCGACACCTACGGGGTGGTGCTTTCCATCGACCTGCTTTCCACCAAGGTCCGCACCTTCGACAACCTGCAGGTGCGCATCCCCAACGAAACCCTGATCAAAACCGAAGTCACGACCCTGACCAAGTTCCCCCTGCGACGGGTCGACCTGCAACTGGGGGTAGCCTACAAGGAGGATCTGGAAAAGGTTCGGCGGATACTCATGGAACTGGCGGACGGACACCCGCGGTGTCTGGAGGAACCGGGGCCGCTGTTCATCTTCAAGGGCTTTGGCAGTTCGTCCATCGACTTACAGTTCTCCGTCTGGACGCGCACGGAAAACTGGTTCGACCTCAAGAACGAGCTCTACCTGTCAGTGAAGCGGCTCTTCGACGCCAACGACATCGAGATCCCCTTCCCCCACCTGTCACTCTACACCGGCGCGGTCACCGAACCCTTCCCGGTACGGTTCGCGCAGGATGGGAAGGGCGCCGGCGACGAACCGTCAGAGGCCCGTGAACCCGCCGAGGAGGATCCCGCCGGCGACGAACCGACTCAAGCGACGCGGCGGTCATAAAATATCCTCCCTGTAACAAGCCATATTACGTAACAAGATGGCCTCTTTTCATGTCAAGGTCGAGGAAAACTATGGTTCCCTCGGTTTCAGCAGTCCCAGCCCGGGAGGTTCCGTCCCGAAGACCAGACTCAGGACAGGCGAAAACGCAGAAGCTGTTTCCCGAGGCTACCTATGTAACCTTCGACCATCTGCGCCTGGCCGATGAAGCCAGGAAAATCCCGAGTCCTTTCCGCGGAATTTCACCGGCCGCACAATCCTCGACGAGATCCGGTATGTTCCCGGGATCTTCCGTGAACGGAAGATCATCGTCGATGAGCAGCGCCGCGTTTACGGCCGCTGACTGTTGACCGGCAATCAGAATTTTACTCTCATGGAACAGGTCGGCGACAGCCTCGCCGGGCGCATCGGCATCCTGCACCTGGAAACCCTGGCGGCCACCGAATTGCGAGCCGCCGGCTTCGCCGGAACCGATCTGGAACGGTTCCAGCGTCTCGGCGGCTACCCCGAACTCTGGAGCAATCCCGGGATGGGGGAATTTCGTCCTGACGGAAATCATCAAAATCCGCAACCTGCGGCCGGGAAAGGTAATTTTCTTTTACCGCGATCAGAACGGGGTCGAAGTCGACTTCGTCATCGAGCAGGCTCGAAACCTGACCCTGATCGAGGCCAAGGACGGAGAACGGCTGGACAGCCGCAAACGCAACTTCAACAAGGTTGCGCCGCTACTTGCGGACAAACACGAGGTTGCCTGCCTGGCGGCCCACCTGCTGCCGCAGGCCAGACCGGCCGTCTACCGCGACTTTCAGGCATGGAACCCGCTGTTAGGAGATTTCCAGATGGCAATTGACGAACCTTGATGGTTACGCAGCAACGCCATCTTCTTCGTTACGCTGCCTGCACATGCCGCACGCAGACAGACGCAGCACGCTACCGGGGCAATTCGCGAATTGCCCCGGCAAAACGCACTTCCATGTACGCCATTCGTCAAGTAAGGACACGCCGCGAAGCTGATGCCGGGGCCCGGCCGGCCGACAAAAAAAGAAGGAGGGCGCACATCACGCCCTCCTCTTCATGATTAAACCGCGAAACCCGGCAATCGTTCCCTTACGCCTCCTGGCGTCGACGGCGGGCGGTCACCACCGGGGAGCGCCGGTCCGACCGACTGCCGGGCGTGCCAGACTTCCCGCCGAACGGAAAATCCCGGCCGCCCCGGGGCGGCCATTTCCGGCCCGGACGGCCGGATCCGGCCGCCGGCCGCACCGCCAGTGGCCGGGCGGGTTCGAGGCCGTCGATGACATGCTGCGGCAGACTGCGACCGATAAAGCGCTGAATCTGCTGCAGGGCCTTCACATCGCTGCGGCCGACAAAAGAAATGGCTACCCCGGCGGCCCCGGCGCGGCCGGTACGACCAGTGCGATGGACATAATCTTCGGCAAATTTAGGCAGATCGAAGTTGATGACGTGGCTGATACCGGCGACATCGAGGCCGCGGGCGGCGACATCGGTGGCCACCAGCAGCCGGATGCGGCCCCGGCGCAGATCGCGGATGGTCCGGTTCCGCGCCCCCTGATTCATATCGCCATGCAGCGCCGCCGCTCGGTGTCCCTGGGCGGCAAGCTCACGGGCCAGTTGATCCGCATCCCGCTTGGTAGCGGAAAAGATGATCGCCTGGCGCACCTCCCGGTCGGCCGCCAGGTGCTGCAGCAAGCGCTGTTTGTGCTGAAGATTGTCGGCAACGTGCATGCGGTGTTCGATGTTTTCGGCCGCGACCTGCTCCCGGGCAATGGCGATGCGCAGCGGATCCTTAAGGAGCTTCATCGCCAGCGCCGCCATAGTCTTGTCCATCGTGGCGGTGAACATCAGGGTCTGGCGCCCGGCTGGCGTCGCGGCGGTGATTTTTTCCACCTCTTCCTTGAAGCCCATGTCGAGCATCCGGTCGGCCTCGTCGAGTACCAGCACCTCGACCCGCGACAGATCGACGCTGCCGCGCTCGAGATGGTCAATCAGCCGCCCGGGCGTGGCCACTACCAGGTCCAGGGACCGTGACAGGGCCTGAAACTGGCCGTGATAGGGCATGCCGCCCAGCAAGGTGGCACTGGAAAACTGCAGGTAGCGGCCGAAGGTGCGGGTGGCGTCAAGTACCTGGCCGGCCAGTTCACGGGTCGGCGTCAGCACCAGCACCCGGGGGGCGCCTTTCCCGGGGGCGGCCCGGCGTTGCAGCCGCTCGAGGGCGGGAAGCATGAAGGCCGCGGTTTTACCGGTGCCGGTCTGGGCACTGGCAATGAGATCACGGCCGGCCAGCGCCGGAGGAATGGCCTCGGCCTGAATCGGTGTCGGAGCACTGAACCCGCAGTGGTCGATGGCTTTCATCAGCGGGGCGGAAAGGTTGAGCTCGGCAAAAGTCATAAAAATCCTTTTCGGTTGCCGACCGGCACCCGAAACCACACACGGACATCCCCCGGCACAAACCGGAATGAGGATGCCCGCCCGGCAAACGGGCGGAACTCGGCTGATTGCGTCGGGGGTACCGCGGCGGCAAACGGCTGTTGCCGGCGCCGGGACGGCCACCACACGACAGATAGGGCATGTACGCCGGTCGCCAACCTTGATGGCGGCGTAACCGCTCCATCCTCATCGTGGCGCTGCAACCCGGGTGACGACGGCGTACTTCAATGCGCGCCGTGTTCCCCGGATTTGCGCGCCGCGAACCCGAAGCGGTTACTGTGCCATCCCGTTTAACCGTATCCTGGCAGTTCTTACGGTTCCGTCATCCCTGGAATACTGTTGCAATTACTGATGTAACACTGGATGCAGGAGGGGTCAGTGATCCGTGCAGGGTGTGCAGCGGCTTTTTGCCGCATGCGTCGATGCTGAAGGGCGCACTATACAGGTTTTTGCGGAAATTACAACACTTTTCGGGCCATCGGCATGGCAACAACCCATCGAGGTGCGACGGCACCATAACAGAGCTGGGACAGCATTAAACAAAGTGCGACGGCACCATAACAATTGAAGTATAACCCCCGATCATGATATGCCTTTTGGCATGGGCACGACGACAACGGACGCCATCGTCATTCATATCGACCGGGTGACCTACTGCAACCGGGAAACCGGCTACGTGGTGGTGCGCGGCACCTGCGGCAGCCGGCCGGCGACCGCGGTCGGCATCCTGCCCGAGGCCGCCGTCGGCACCACCATCGCCGGCACCGAGTACCGCCTGAAGGGTACCTGGGAACGCTCGAAATACGGCTACCAGTTCGCCTTCTCCGAGGCCCAGCTGCTCACCAACCGCCTGTTCCACTTCCTCGCCCGGGCGGTGAAGGGGATCGGCCAAAAGCTCGCCCGCGAACTCATCGACCACTACGGTGAAGCGAAGCTGCTGGACATCCTCGAACACCGACCGGACGAGCTGCTCACCTTCAAGGGCATCAAACACAAGAAGCTCGCCCGCATCCGGGCCTCGTGGAGCAAACAGCGGAACCTGCAGGCACTGGCCGTCATGCTGCTGCCCCACGACGTCACCCCGGCGCTGATGGTGCGCATCCACAACTACTTCGGCGACCAGGCGGCGGCAACGGTGCAGGAAAATCCCTACCGCCTCACCGAGGTGCGCGGCATCGGCTTCCGCACCGCCGACGAGGTGGCACGGAAGCTGGGACTGGCCGTCGACGCCCCGGAGCGCGTCCGCGCCGCAGTCTCCCACATCCTGCTGGACAGCGGCGAGAAGGACGGCCACACCTTTCTGCCCTACCCGGTGCTCATGGAAAAGCTCGGCGAGCTGCTGCCGGCCGACGGCTTCACCATCGAGGCGGGGCGACTGCTGGACGAACTGCGCATCATGGCCGCGACAGACGAGGTGACCCTCGACTCCCGCGATCTCCAGTCGCCGCTGCTGGCCGCCGCACGGGTCGGAGCCGCCGACCAAGAAACCGGCATTCCGGCAACCGTCGCCCTTTCCGCCTACCGTTTCATGGAGGAACGGCTGCTGGCCTTCGCGCAGGAACATTCCCGCGACCGCCATCCGCCGCTGGCGGGCGCCGATGCGGTGGCGGCATTCATTGCGAAATCGGAACAAAAGCTCGGCTTTCCCTTCGCCGACGAACAACGCCGGATCATCAGCCTGGTGGGCACCGGCCGGCGGCGGTTCTACGCCCTCTCGGGCTACGCCGGCACCGGGAAATCGACCATCTCCCGGGCGCTTCTGGATCTGCTGGCCGAACTCTACTGCGACCGCAAGGAAATCGTCTGCTGCGCCTTCACCGGCATGGCCTCGGCGCGCATCCGCAAGCTCACCGGATACCAGGCATACACCATTCACACCCTGCTGAAATACCGCGGTGGCAACCGCTTCGAGCATGGCCCGGAGAATCCGCTGCCCTACCGCGTGGTACTGCTGGACGAGGCCGGGATGGTCAATCTGCAGCTTTTTTACCGCCTCGCCCTGGCCATCACCGAGAACACCGTCTTCATCCTTGTCGGCGACCCAGCCCAGTTGCCGCCCATCGGCGCCGGCAATGTCTTCGGCGATCTGCTGCCGCAGCCCTTTCTCGCCCACGTGGCGCTGGAACGGATCTACCGCCAGGACCCGGAGAGCGTCCTGGTCTACTTCGCCAACATCATCCGCACCGGCAAGACACCGCCCGACTATCGGCAGGAATACCGCGACTTCGCCTTCCTGCCCCAGGACATCGATCACTATTTTGAATTACGGAAGAAACTGTCGGAAGCGGAAATGAAGGAGGTACGCGACCGCAACAACGACCGCATCCGCGAACGGCTGCTGGCCCTGGCGCGGGAGGCGACGGAGCGGCTGGAACATCCGGCGTGGAATTTTCAGATACTGACCCCGCTGCGCCGCGGGCCGCTGGGCACCGAGGTGCTCAACGCCGCCCTGCAGGAAATCTTCAACCCCGGCGGTGCCCGGCCGGTGAACCGGTTCGGCATGGTCCTGCGCGAAGGAGACAAGGTGGTCCACCTGCAGAACCGCGACATGGACACCCTGCCCTGGCGTACCGGAATGTTCCAATCCCACCGGGACCGGTCGAGATACGAGACCCGGCGCGTGTTCAACGGCAGCGTCGGCCTGGTGCGGCACATCGACCACGAGGAGGAGGAGTTCTTCGTCCTCTACCCGGACTACTCGGTGGTGCGCTACGAGTTCGACCGCATCTTCGACCTCATCGACCTGGCCTACTGCCTCACGGTGCACAAGGCCCAGGGAAGCCAGTACCGCGAGGTGGCCATCCCGCTCACCAACAGTCATTTCATCATGCTCAACAACCGCTGGTTCTATACCGCCGTCACCCGGGCGGCGGAAAAGGTCCACCTGGTCGGCCAGGAGTACGCCTTCACCCGCGCCTGCACCAATATCGACGCCGCGAAGCGCCATACCTATCTCGACCGCTGTTTCCAGCCCTGATCGCCGGGTAAGGGTTCCACGTTTCGTCATCGCCCGTGATTCCTGCGGTTGCCACGCCCGGAAGCTAAGTCGGGATCGAAATCGGGACCGGGATAGGAAACGGAGTCGGGATCGGGATCGTGGCAAATTGCGGCGGCCATTCACGTCGAATTACGCAGGGCGAACAGCCGGATCCGCCCCTGCGTGCAGCGCAACCCAGAAGACGGAGTTGTTACGAAACCATCAACCTTGATAAACTCGTAACAACTCGAAAAACGGGATGTCTAAGTAACAAGCTCCAGCTGCAAGGCGAGCAAATCCTGAGGAATGAGGCGTACATAGAGTGCGCCGCAATGACGAAGGATACAGCGCAACGCAGCAGATGGAGACTTTTTACGACGCCATCATCCTTGACGGCGGCCGAAAAAATGTATACCTTGCCGGTCAGCGTCTCACTGATGCCGCACCGTTGAAAACCCGGCAGACAACCTGATGAATCGAGGTTCATACCATGCGCAAGACATTCACCACCATGGCCATCGCCCTGCTGATCGTCACCATGCTGAGCGGCTTTTCATCCTGCAGCAAGGACGAGGAACTGAAAGAACGGGTCCGCCAGGGAGAGCAGACTGAGCCGGTGGCCAAAAGCGGTGAAGCCGGCCAGGAAGCCGCCGGCATGCCTCCGGGGCACCCGCCGGTCCCCGGCACCGCCAAGGATGGAAAAGGAGCGGAGTGCCCGGCAACCGGCGCGGAACACCAGGGCAGCCTGGCATCCGGGATGGGGGGTCACGGCGGCGAGCAGCGCTCCCACGCGGTGATCGTGCCCGCGGCGGTGGAGGAAACCTGGAAGCGCGTGATTATCGAAGTACTGGACAAAAAAGGCGAAAATACCAGCCGGCAGACCGTCGACATCACCGGCGGCGTCGCCCTGGCCGATTCTGGCATCGAACTGCGGATACTGCACTTCCTGCCGGATTTCGTCATGAACTCATTCGGCATGACCTCGAAATCCAACGAGCCGGAGAACCCGGCGGTAAAGTTCTCTCTCGCTGAGAAGGGCGAGGAAATCTACACCGGCTGGCTGTTTGCCAACTTCCCAGACGTCCACACCCTGCAGCACGAGCGTTTCGCATTTAAATTGGTTGACTGGCAGAAAAAATAGGTATATAAACAAGCCCCTTACGCGCCCATAGCTCAGCTGGATAGAGCGTCTGACTACGGATCAGAAGGTCGGGTGTTCGAATCATCCTGGGCGCGCCAATAAAATCGAGGGGTTACGGTTCATACCGTAACCCCTTCGTTTTTGTCTGCGGACCGGTGCGGACTGGCAGCGCTGATTGCGCCACTACATCATCACGTTCCGCCTATTTTGCGCCCCACTGCGGTCCGAATATATGCATCGTTTTTGCTCGTTACGGCATACGGATTACACCACAGAACCTGACGAGGAAACCCATGCCCGCTCTGGACATCCGCTGGATCCAACGCTTCAACCATTTCCGCCGCGCCTTCTCCCAACTGCGGGAAGCAGTAGCACTATCGCGGCAGCGCCCGCTGTCAAAACTCGAGGAACAGGGCCTTATCCAGGGGTTCGAATTCACCCACGAAACGGCATGGAACGTGCTGAAGGATTTCCTTGAAAGACGCGGCGTCACCAGGCCCATTTATGGCTCCCGTGATGCCACCCGGGAGGCGTTCAAGGCCGGTCTGATCGAAAACGGCGAAACCTAGATGAACATGATCGAAAGCCGCAACCTGACATCGCATACCTACAATGAAGAAACCGCACAGAAGGTTGTTGCCGCAATTCTGGGCTCCTACTACGCCGAATTCGCCGCATTCGAGGTGCAGATGGAAAAACTGAAAGAAGAAGAGGGTGTATGACCCTTCGCTTCGGTCTGCAGGAAACGACCATCCGGAAAATCCACGACGTTCTCGCCCGCCACCCGGAGGTGGAACGGGCGATTCTCTATGGCTCCCGAGCCAAGGGAAACTACAGAAACGGCTCCGATATCGACCTGACCCTCCGCGGTGACGAACACCGCCTGAACACCACCCTTCTGTTCCGCATCATGCGCGAACTGGACGACCTGCTCCTACCCTATACCTTCGATCTGTCCATCTTCCACCACATTGCTGATACCGACGTCCTCGACCACATCCGGCGCGTGGGAATGACATTCTATGAAAAGAAAACCGACACCGCAGCCGCCGCCCAACACGACCGCAACAATCCGGCCGCTGATCGGCAATGAATCTTCGGCAGCCACCCCGGGCATGCCATTTACGCCGCGAAGCGAAAATCCCCGCCCCGGAAGATGATCGGTTACAGTGTGATAACATGGGTTCATTTATCCATAAGTCATCCGGGGCAGGGTGCAAACGATGGCAAAACATGATGGTTTCGTAAAAACTACACCTTCTTCGTTGTGTTGCAAGCGGAATCATTCGACGTACTTCTCTGTACGCCTCAATTCCCGTGCCTCCGACCAATCCGGTCCGGACAGTGAAAGATATGATGTAAACGGGAACCATGACGTTACAGGGTGGTTTTCACAACAGCCGGCGGTTTCTGCCGGCACAGG
>JAFGAM010000128.1 GCA_016933675.1 Candidatus Anaeroferrophillacea bacterium | reverse complement strand
GCATGCTGAACCGGCTGTTCGTCCAGTGCCCGCAGTGCCAGACCACGCACTTCATCTCGTTCTACAAGAGCGCCCACTACGTCTGCTCGCGTTGCGGCCACCACTCGCGGCTCGATCCCCCGCACTGGATCCGGCAGCTGTGCGACCGGGGGACATTCCGCTCCCTGTTCACCAGCCTGAAGAGCCTGGACCCGCTGCGCTTCCCGCAGTACCGGCAGAAGCTCGACGCAGCGGAGCGCGCGGCCAGCGGCTGGGAGGCGGTGGTCACCGGCAGCGCCGAGATCGGCGGCATGCCCGCGGCCATGGCCATCATGGATCCCGGTTTCATCATGGGCTCGATGGGCTCGGTGGTGGGGGAGAAGATCGCCCGGCTGCTGGAGCATGCCGCCGGCCATCGCCTGCCGGTGGTGATGGTGATCTGCTCGGGAGGCGCGCGCATGCAGGAAGGCATCCTCTCGCTGATGCAGATGGCCAAGACCGCGGCGGCCGTCCGCCGGCTGCACGAAAAGCGCCAGGTGCTGATCACCGTGCTCACCGACCCCACCACCGGCGGCGTCACCGCCTCCTTCGCCATGCTGGGCGACGTCAGCATCGCCGAGACCGGCGCCCTGATCGGGTTCGCCGGGCCGCGCGTGATCCAGCAGACCATCGGCCAAAAGCTGCCCCCCGGTTTCCAGACCGCGGAGTTCCTCCTGGACAAGGGCATGCTGGACATCGTCGTTCCGCGCAGGAACCTGCGGGCCACCCTGGTCAGCGTCTTGAAGATCCACCGGAACCGGCCCTATCCTTGCCGCCGCGGGAGGGACGAATGAATGCCGCCCCGGTCCCGCTGAGCGCCCGGACGGCAATGGAGATGAGACCATCATGAAACCTGCCATCGACGTCGTCAAGCTGGCCCGGCATCCCAAGCGACCGACCAGCCGGGATTTCATCGAAAGCCTGGTGCGCGATTTCGTGGAATTGCACGGCGACCGCCGCTTTGCCGACGACCCGGCCATCATCGGCGGCATCGGCTTCTTCGCCGACATCCCGGTGACCATCCTGGGCCACCAGAAGGGACGCAATGTCAGGGAGAACATCCGCCGCCATTTCGGCATGGCCCACCCCGAGGGCTACCGCAAGGCGCTGCGCCTGATGAAGCAGGCCGAGCGCTTCGGCCGCCCGGTGATCACCCTGATCGACACACCCGGAGCCTACCCCGGCATCGGCGCCGAGGAGCGCGGCCAGGCCGAGGCCATCGCCGCCAACCTGTACGAAATGTCCGGCCTGCGGGTGCCCATCGTCACGCTGGTGACCGGCGAGGGGGGCTCGGGCGGCGCCCTGGGCATCGGCGTGGCCGACCGCGTCTACATGCTGGCCAACGCCATCTACTCGGTCATCTCCCCGGAAGGATGCGCCTCCATCCTGTGGAAGGACGCCGGCCGGGCGCCGGAGGCCGCCGAGGCCCTGCGCCTGCGCGCCACGGACCTGAAGGAACTGGGTGTGATCGACGGCATCGTCGCCGAGCCCGGGG
>JAFGAM010000127.1 GCA_016933675.1 Candidatus Anaeroferrophillacea bacterium | reverse complement strand
GCCACCGGGTGGACCCGCAGCGCCTGGATGGTGGTGCTGCCGTCGGCCAGTACCGCGATCCGCAGGTCGGGTTCATCCACCGCGATTTCCTTGATCTTCAGCGCCGTCGGGGTGGAGGAGAAGTCGATGCCCGATGCCGCCACCCGCCGCCAGGAGACCACCTCCTCCGCCAGCCGGCCGCCGACGGTCTTCAGGTTATCGATGGCGGCGCTGCCGCTGAAGGTTGTCGCCGGCCGGTCGCCGCCGTGATTCCCGCCGTCTTCGGGGCGTCGCCGGAGCAGTCCGTTTGCCGTCAGGCTGCCGTCCGTCACCACCAGGTCGATGTGGTCGCTGATCCACGGTTGGGCGGTTCTTGCCGGCAGTCCGGCAAGCTGCATGTTCAGGTCGACGGTCAAGGGCGCAAGCTGCACCCGGCCGGCGGCGGTGAGGGTGCCATCCTGCGCCGTCCGGCAGGCGAGCCGCAGGTCGGCCGGGGTTTCCGGCCGGGTGCTCAGCCCGGTGAGGCCGAGATCCAGGCCGCTGATGCCGATGACCGCGGGCGTGCCCGGGCCGCGGTCGGTATAGGTGACGGCGAAATCCTCGATGGCGGATTGTTCCAGGCCGAGGTGCCAGGGTGTTGCCGCGGCCGGGGAGGGGTTGCGATCCGCGTCTGCGGTTCCGGGGGTCGTGCCCGGTGCCACCCGGGAGTGGTCCATGGCGGCCGGGTTGTCGGTGCCCGCCGGCGGGCGCAGATCCATGATGTCGATGCTGCCGTCGGCGCGGCGTTCCACCTGTACCCGGCCGTCGGTGCCGGTAAGGGAGGCGGCGGTTATTTCGCGGGCCGGAATATCGATGACGACCCCTTCCAGGTTCAGGACGGGCAGGGCGATCAGCTCGGCGCCGGCGGGATGGCGGATGATGAGATCAGCGAGCCGCAATCTGCCGTCGTCGATCCTGAAGCGTTCGTCGGTACCCTGCCGGAGGTTCAGGGTCGCGGTCAGGTCGGCGGTGCCCGATTCGATGTCGCCGTGGAAGAAGGGGCGGTAGTAAGGCCGGTAGCGGTTGAGGGGTATGTGTTCGAGGGTCGCCGCGGCGGTGACGGTGAGCGGCGAGAGGCTGAATTCGCCCTTCACGGTCAGCCGTTCACCGGCGTCGGTGAGCAACTCGGCGACCAGCGCCGCGGGGAGTTCGCCGGCGGTGGCGAAGCCGGATATCTCCACCGTCACCGGTGTGAGGGTGGCGGTAAAGGGTTCACCCGGCGGGGTTGCGTCGGAAAATGCCACCGTGCCTTCCGTCAGCAGCAGCTTTGCCATGGTCAGCCGGAGGAAGGGCTTGTCGCCATCCCCCGGCGCCGCCGGTGCGGTCGGGGCGGCGCCGGCCGCCACCGCTGTCCGGGCCGTGCCGGCCGGTACGGCTGATTTCGCTGTCCCGGCTGCGGCCGCCGCCGGTGCGGCGGCCGGGGTTGAGCCTGCCGCTGAAGCGTCGGGATGCGTTGGCGTTGCTGTCGATGTGGTTTCCCTGCCGGCGGCCGGGGAGCCGCTCGCGGTTGGTGCCGCGGCAGCCGGTGCCACGGTATTGTCCGCCGCCGCCGGGTTCAGCTCCGGCAGCCGCAGGGTGCCGTCGGCCCGACGGTGCAGGGTGAGGCGTGGCCGGGCGAGCTTGACGGCAGCGATATTGCATTCGCCCGCCAGCAGGTTGCCGGGAGCGAAATCGGCGGTCAGGGCGGGCAGATCAAGAAAATGGAACGATTTATCGGCGTTGTCGGTCAGGGCGAGATTGCGGATGCCGGCGGTGCCGCTGAGTTCGAGTCGGGCCGGTGCCGCGGGCGGCTGGATGAAGGTCATGGCGAGGTTGGTGGACAGGCTGCCGCCGGTCAGGGTGAAATTCCGCTTGCCCGGCAGGTAGCCGAGATAGAAGGGCAGGTCGAGGTTGTTCAGCACCAGGTCGAAGCGGGTTTCCAGGGTATCGTGGAAGGGCTTGGTCCTGCCGCCCAGGTTCACCGGGGTGTCGTTGATCAAACAGGTCAGCGACGGCTGGACGAAGGTGTCGATATGGTATTTCAGGTTTGAGATCACCGGCAGGGTAAGGTGGAGACTGGTGAGCCGGTGGCGGGTGGCCATCGGGCGGTCGTCGAATTCGATGGTGCCGCCGCTGAGGCTGATATTGTTGATCGAAAAGCGAAAGGGTTGCCCGTCCGGCGCTTGTGCTTCACTGCCGTCGTGGGCGGGCAGCAGGTCGGAGAAGTTGAAGCTCGCATCGGGGTTGCGGGTGAGAGATGCCAACGGCCCCTGAACGTCGAGTTGGCGGACGATCAGCGCCCGTTTGAACAGCGCCGCCGCCTGGAAATCGGCGAACAGCCGGTCAACGGCCAGCAGCGGCCCGGCCGCGTCGCGACGCTGAATCGTCAGGCCGATGATCTCGGCGGTCAGCCGGAAGGGATCGATGGCCACCCGTTCGATCACCGCCTTGCGGCCGAGCGCCGCGGTGATCTTTTTGCCGCCGATATCCCGGATCAGCTTCGGCAGCAGCAGGTAGCCGAAAGCGGCATACAGGGTCGTCAGCAGCACCAGGGCGCCGATGACGAAGAAGAAGCGGCGCCGGCGCCGGGAGCGTCCCGGCCGTGGCGGCGGTGCCGACGGCGGCGGCGATGCCGATGTCTTGTCCATGGTTTCCGTCCCCCCCTGATGCGTATTCTTGACCCTTGACGGCAGGAATGTCAAGCTTC
>JAFGAM010000126.1 GCA_016933675.1 Candidatus Anaeroferrophillacea bacterium | reverse complement strand
GTGGTGAGCCCCTCAAAAAAGTGAGGGCAAACTATCTCGCTACCCCCTTGACGAGGGGTTCTGAAAACGTTTTGCAAGAACCTCACAAGGAAGAAATTTTTTCGCCTCCCGGTGCTTCCTGCTCCCCGACCGGGGATACATGGGGCCGTATGGGGGGGGGGATGGATGGCGGTTTTGGCCCGTCGAAACCGAATGACCGCCGAACCGGGAGCGGCACATATGATTATTACCGATATCACCATGCCGGAATTCACCGCCGGCCTCGAACACACGAAAACCGTCGCCATCCCCTGCGGCTCCACCGAGGAGCACGGTACCCACCTGCCCCTGGACACCGATACCATGCAGGTTTACGAGGTGCTGCGGGCGGTGGCGGCGCAACGACCGCTGTTCGTCGCCCCGCCGGTGCATTACGGCATCTGCCGCAGCACCGCCGACCATCCGGGTACCGTCGGTATCCGCCCCGACACCTTCCGCGCCCTCATCACCGATATCGCCGCGGGCCTGTACCGCCACGGATTGCGCGACTTCCTGCTCATCTCCGGACATGCCGGCACCACCCATATGAGCGCCCTGGTTGAGGTGGGCGAAACGCTGTTGGAGCGGTTCGCCGACTGCCGGGTAGCGGTGGCCTGCGAATATCATCTGCTGGCTCGGGCCGCGGCCGAGCTGGTGAAAACCCCGGACGACTCCCACGCCGGCGAGATCGAGACCGCCCGCATCATGCATCTTTTTCCGCAGCTGGTGAAGGGTACGAGTCCGCGGGAATATCCCGCCTTCCCGCGCCACATCCTGACGCGGAACAAGCGCGCCTGCTGGCCCGGCGGCGTCTGGGGCGATCCATCGGCGGCGACGCCGGAACAGGGCGAAAAACTTTTTCGGTTGGCGGTTGATCGGGTCGCCGATCTGGTGGACGACCTCGAAGGTTTCACTGCGCCGGCCATCACCGGCGCTTGACGGGATATAGCACATGATACGCTTCTTCGACAGCCACAGCCACCTGAATCTTGCCACCTTCGCCGACGATCTCGACGCCGTCATCGAGCGCGCCGAGGCCGCCGGGGTGGCCGACATCGCCGTCATCGGTACCGACCTCGAGGATTCCATCCGGGCGGTGGAACTGGCCGCCGCCCGGCCGGGGTTGCTCCATGCCGTTGTCGGGGTCCATCCCCATGATGCCGCTGCGGTGGACGAGCGCGCCCTCGGCCTGTTGCAATCCCTGGCGGCATCCGCCGGAGTGGTTGCCTGGGGCGAGATCGGTCTCGATTACCATCGCGACCGTTCGCCGCGGGACGTGCAGCGGCGAGCGTTCGCCGACCAATTGGGGCTGGCGGCGGCGGCCGGCCTGCCGGTGGTGATCCACGACCGTGAAGCCCACGAGGATGTCTACGATATTATCCTCGCCGAGAAGGGGTACCGGAACGGCGGCATCATCCACTGCTTTTCCGGTGACTGGCGCCTGGCGCGGCGCTACGTCGATCTCGGCATGACGATTTCCATCCCCGGCACCATCACCTTCCGGAAAAACGAGACCCAGGCGGAGGTGGTGCGCCGTTTCGGCCCGGACGATCTGCTCATCGAGACCGACTGCCCGTTTCTCGCCCCGGTGCCCTATCGCGGCAAACGCAACGAGCCGGCATACGTGGTGGAGGTGGCCAGGACAATCGCGAATCTGAAGGGGATGAGCCTGGAAGAGGCGGCGGCGAGGACCCGGCAAAACGCCTGCCGGGTGTTCCGGCTGCCGGTGGGGGAAGGTGATGACGGTGCGTCATGAACCCCGGATTGCGGGCCCCGGTGCAGTCCCGACATCGGTGCCGCTAAACGGCACCGAAACCCGAGCAATGCCTCCCCAGCCGGTGGGCGGGTACTGTGGCCCGGCGGCGCTGAGGCAACCGGTGGATGTCGCGGACGGTGAACGCTCGGGTTGCTTCGGAGCGCGGCGGGGGCGGGGATTACCGGCACCGATACCGGTGCCGGCCGGTGGGTCAGGGCAGGCTTGCCTCGGTGAAGACCACGTTTTTACCGTTGTTCTTGGCCATGTAAAGGGCGTCGTCGGCGCGCTTGATAACCTCGTCCAGGGTGTCGCCGGTGTGGTACTGGGATACCCCGATGCTGACGGTGACCTTGATCTTCACCTCTCCCCGTGAATCCTCGAAGACCTTTTTGGTCAGCAGCATGCGCAATTTTTCGCCGACCATCCGGGCCTTGTCCAGGCCGGTTGACGGCAGCACGCAGATGAATTCCTCGCCGCCGAACCGGCCGAGGAAATCGGACGTCCGCAGGCTGCCCTTGAGGAAGTTTGCCATTTTACGCAGGACGGCATCACCGGCCAGGTGTCCGTGGGTATCGTTGATCAGCTTGAAATCGTCGATATCGAAGAGCAACAGGGAAAAGGTGTCCTGGTAGCGTTCGGCACGCGAGTGTTCCTCGACAATCCGGTTGAACAGCGCCCGGCGGTTGAACAGGCCGGTGAGTTCGTCGATGGTTGCCAGATCGGTGATCTGGGCCAGCTTGGTCTCCAGTTTCCTGACCTCTTCATTGGCCGAGGTCAGCTTGTGCTGGAGGGAGGTGTTGCTGTCGCGCACCGACTGCAGTTCCCGGCTTACCATCTCCCTGAGGCTGATGATATCCGTGACCCGGTCGATGGAAGCCAGGTTTTCCTGGTGTTTCGCCAGCTCCCGGTCGTGGGTGCTGGCGGCGTTGTCGAGATTGTCGACCACTTCCGCGATGGTCGTCAGCAGCGCCCGGGTGCCTTCCTGTTGACGCTTGATTTCGCTGCGTTTGTTGCTGTTCTCCCGCTCGATGATTTCCTTGACTTCCTGGTCCACTTCATCGAGAAAGATATAGAAGTACTTGGCGTAGAGGTCCGGCAGCAACGGGGTGTGGTGGGCCACCATGTGGTTGAGGGCTTTTTTGGCGATGCGGGCGACGGTTATATAAAACTGTTCCATGTCGTATATTGTTCCTTGTCGGGAGCGTGCGTGGTATATGTCTGTGATTCGGCATCGGGGCGAAAAATTTGAATTTTATTTTTCCCTTTGTTATCATTGACGCGAGACCGGCGGAAATGCAGAAATCGAGATACCGGTACCGAGGCCGGCCCGCTGATGGCGGTTCCGTAAAAGCCGTACCGGACATCGCTGCCCGATTCCGGAGCTTTTCATTCCTCGCCTTTTAACCCTGTTGATCGGGGAAGTCAATAATTGATGGAGCCGTAAAGACTCGAATAATGCGGCATGCCCAGGCCGGCGGGAATCCTCGGGTGATTGCATATACCGGATCCCCGCTCGCGCGGGGGTGACGGGAGATGGTCGGAACAGGCTTTTTGCGAAGTCATCAATAAAGCAGATTCCGGAGTATCCGCGACAGGGATACAGGGGGACGGCGGCAATGCCCCGCGGCAATATCGCCGACATCATGCGGTATGTGGACTGACGATGGCCAAAATAGACGCGCTGCTCAAGATCATGCTGGATTACAACGCCTCGGATCTCCACATCACCTCCGGGGCGCCTCCCATTCTCCGGATCAGCGGCGAACTGGAACGTGTCGTCTACCACGAACTGACCCAGGAAGAGGTCAAACTGCTGGCATACGAGATCCTCACTCCGGCCAGCATCAAGACCTTCGAAGACCAGCTCGATGTTGATTTCGCCTATGAAATTCCCGGCATCGCCCGTTTCCGCGGCAATGCCTACTACAAACACCGGGGTATGGGCGCCGCCTTCCGGCTCATTCCACGGGAGATAAAAACCTTCAGTGAGCTGGGACTCCCCCCGGCTGTGCGCGAGCTGGCCCGCAAGCGTAAGGGACTGGTGATCGTCACCGGTCCCACCGGCAGCGGTAAATCCACCACCCTGGCGGCAATGGTCGACCTGCTCAACAAGGAGCGCAAGGCGCACATCATCACCCTTGAGGATCCCCTCGAATTCATCCACGAGAACCAGACCTGCCTGATCATGCAGCGACAGGTGGGGGTACACGTCGAGAGCTTCGCCAGCGGCCTCAAGGCATCGCTGCGCGAGGACCCGAACGTCATCATGGTCGGCGAAATGCGCGATTTGGAGACCATTGCCCTGGCGATCACCGCTGCCGAGACCGGCCTGCTGGTGTTCGGTACCCTCCATACCAGCAGCGCCGCCAAGACCGTCGACCGCATCATCGACATTTTTCCTCGCGACCAGCAGGATCAGATCCGTACCATGCTGTCCGAATCCCTCAAAGGCGTGGTCGCGCAGCAGCTGCTGCGCACCGCCGACGGCAAAGGGCGGGTGGCGGTGCTGGAGATTCTCGTGGTCAACCAGGCGGTGGGCAACCTGATTCGCGAGGCCAAGACCTTCCAGATCCCTTCCATTATGCAGACGAGCAGGAAGATCGGCATGCAGACCATCGATCAGCATCTGCTCGAACTGGCGCGTGCCGGAACCATTACGCCGCGGGAAGCCGCCATCTATGCCGACGACAAGAAACTGTTTGCCGATGAGTAGGCCGCCATCGATGTCGAAGACAGGAAGCTGTCTGCCGATGGGTAGGTCGCCGCGGAGGGGCCCGGCAATGGCTCTGGACCGTTCTTCCGGCCCGCTTTTTCGGCCTGTATGGTGGCGGTCATGAACGCGGCATCCGCAAGGCAGTTGCACATCGTTCTGGTCGAAGACAGTCCTTCAACCCGGCGGATCATCATCGACGGGTTGACCGGCGAACTTTCCTGCCGCGTCAGTTCATACATTTCCGGCGAGCAGTTTTTTGCCGATTTCGGCTTTTGCACTGCGGTCGACGCATTCATCGTCGATAACCTGATCTACGGCGACGATGACCGCCGGCTGCTGGACGGCTGCGGCATCGTTTCCCGCATCAAGGACCACCGGCGGTACGCCCGGGTGCCGGTGGTGATGCTTTCCACCGCCGGCGACGAAGATGCCCCCAGTTTCCAGGAGATGGTGCGGACCTACTATTACCGCCAGAAGATCAGCGGCCTCGAGGCCGGTGCCGACGACGTGATCTACAAGCCCCACGGCATTGATCTGGAGGATGATCCGGAGGCTTTTCCGATGGCAGAACTGATCCACAAGCTCGGGATCCTGGTACACCGGCGCGAGCTGCAGGCCGAACTGACCCGAATGAACCTGCAACTGCGACGCCGAAACCGGGAACTGCGGCAGCTCAATGAAAACTACCTGCAGGTTTTGAGCTTCGTATCCCATGAATTCCGCAATGCCCTGGTGGTCATCGGCGGTTTCCTGCGCCGGCTCGCCCGCCGGTTGGACGGCGACGCCGATCAGCGTGATCTCGAGATCATCATCAGTAATTGCGAATTCATGGAAGACATGATCGACCGCTATCTTATCCTGTCGCGCATCGAGATGGGTCGTCTCAGGCTCAATCCGGTGAAAATCGATGATTTTTCCGGGTCGATTATCGAGCCGGTACTCAAACGGCTGGGCAAGGACGAACTGCGCGACCGTATCATCTACGATGGTTCCGTTCCGCTGGCCGATTTCAGCCTTGAGGCCGACCGGAACCTGTTGCAGGTGGTGTTCAGCAACCTGTTCAGCAACGCCTTCAAATACGGCCATGCCGGAAAGCCTATTCATTACGGTGTTGACGAGGTTGACGATGGCTACCGTTTTCATGTCCGCAACACCGGCACCGGTATTGCCGCCGGCGATCTGAAGCGGGTGTTTCAGAAATTCCGCCGACTGCAGGACGAACACATACCGGAACAGAAGGGGGTTGGCCTGGGGCTGTACAACGTCAAGGAGATCGTCGAACTCCACGGCGGCCGGATCTGGGTGGAAAGCAGCTACGGTGAATGGGTCGATTTCTTTTTTCATCTGCCGGCGAAGCCGCCAATCACTGAAGATGGCTCGTCACCGCCGCCGGCCGCACGGAAATACGAGGGCTGCGGCCGTCGGGGCGGGTCACAACAAACCTGATACCGCCAGCTTGAAATGCGGTTCCGGGCCGCTCCGGCCGTCCGGTGGCGGGTCGAACGAACACCTTTTGGAACCGGAAAGGAGCGTGACATGGAAATGTTTTCTCTCGCCCGAAAATTTCTGCTGCTGGGGGTGGGCGCCCTGTCGTTGACCGAGGAGCGGCTGGAACAGTTGATCGATTCGATGATCAGCAAAGGGGAGATATCCACCGAACAGGGTCGCGAACTGTTCAAGGAGATGCTCGACAAGGTTTCCCGGGAGAAGGAGCAGTTGCTGGAGAACATGCGCCGGGAGTTCGACCGCCTGATGGAAAAAGCCGACGTGCCCCGGCGCAGGGATTTCACCGCGCTGGAAAAGCGGCTCGCGGCGCTGGAACAGGCGGTGCGGGAGCGGCAGCAATAATATTTCATGGACATCTTCCAGATCGACCGCACCTACCGCAGCATCCGCCGCTACCGCCAGATCATCGGGGTACTGGTGAGCTACGGCTTTGGCGGCCTCATCGAGCAGCTCAATCTCGACTACTACCTGGCGCTCGGCAAGCGCATCGTCACCTTCAATCGTGCCGGCCGCAAGGAACTCGTGCGCTACACCAAGGCCGAGCGCCTGCGGCTGGTACTTGAAGAGCTGGGCCCCACCTTCATCAAGCTCGGCCAGCTCCTCTCCACCCGGGCCGACCTCCTGCCGTCGAACGTCATCCGTGAACTGAAGCGGTTGCAGGACAACGTGCCGCCGTTTTCCTATACCGAGGTCGAGAGCCGCATCGAGGTCTCACTCGGCCGGCGGCCGCCGGAGATTTTCGCCCGCATCGATTCCGTGCCGGTGGCCGCCGCCTCCATTGCCCAGGTACACCGCGCCGTCCTGCTGAGCGGCGAAACGGTGGCGGTGAAGGTGCGCCGGCCGGGGATCGAGGATATCGTCGATACCGATGTCGACATCATGATGAACCTCGCTCACCTCGTTCACCGGCACATCCCGGACGCGCAGATCTACGATCCGGTGGGCATTGTGCGGGAGTTCGCCAAGACCATTCGCCGGGAGCTGGACTTCCAGGTAGAGGGTCGCCATATCGACCGCTTCGAGCAGTTGTTCGCCGCCGACGAAACGGTCAGCATGCCGCGGGTTTTCTGGGAACACACTTCCGGCGCGATACTGGTGATGAGCTGGGTTGACGGCATCAAGATCGACGAACGGGAAAAACTCGAGGCCGCCGGCCTTGATCCGCGGGTCATTGCCGGAAAAGGCGCCAGCCTCATCCTGCGCCAGATCCTCGAGTTCGGTATCTTCCACGGCGACCCTCATCCCGGCAACCTGTACGTGCTGCCGGGGAACGTCATCGCGCCGCTGGATTTCGGCATCGTCGGCCACCTGGACGAGGAACTGAAGGGGTTGGTTCTGGATCTGCTGTTGTCGGTGATCAACCACGACGTGGGGAAGATGGTCAAAATCCTCGCCGGGGTGGGGGTGATCGACGAGGATCTCATCGATATCCGCGAACTGCGTGCCGATCTCTACGATTTTATCGACCGCTATTACGGTATTCCGCTGCATCGGCTGTCGGTGGCCACCCTGATCCGTGACTTCATCGGCATTACCAGCCACCACCACATCCGCTTCCTGCCCTCCATGATGCTGCTGTTCAAGTCGCTGGCGACCATCGAGGGGGTGGGCCGCGCCCTCGATCCCGAGTTCGACATGATCGCCCATGCCACTCCCTTTGTGCAGCAGCTGCTGGCGCGGCGCCTGTCGCCGGAACAACTGGCGCGTACCGCGTGGCGGCGGCTGGACGACCTCCGTTCGCTAATGGAGATGCTGCCCGACAGCAGCCGGGAGATTCTGAAAAAGCTCAGCAAGGGAAAGCTCAAGATCGAGTTCGAGCATGTCGGCCTCGAACCCCTGGGGCGCACCCTCGACAAGATCACCAACCGCATTGCCTTCAGCCTGCTCATCTCGGCGATCATCATCGCCTCTTCCCTGATCATGCAGACCGACGTCGGCTACACCCTGCTGGGCTACCCCATTCTCGGTATCCTCGGCTATCTAGTGGCCGGTGGCCTGGGCTTCTGGCTCGCCATCGCCATCCTGCGTTCCGGGCGGTTGTAAAATAGGGGGACTAAAATAGGGGGACGGCCTTGAATTCTATACTTTCTCTGCGGTAATCCACCATACCCAGACAAGCCCGTATCGACATTCCAGGTCCGATGCAACATGTCATCGTCCGCGGCATTGCTGATCATTTCGATCTTCCTTGTGAAAATTTGGGTAGACCTGGAAAAGCTCCCATGCTGACAAAGGCAAAAGCGGTTATTTGCTATTACGCGGTGAGACAGCTGGGCTATTCAGGAATCGCGGTGGGAAAATTCCTTTCTCTAAACCCGGGAGCGGTTTCTCATGCCAGTAGGTGTGGTGAGCAAATTCTGCTCATTGAGAAGGTTTTGCTTGATAAATTGGAGAACAATTTATAGACGTTCAACAACGTTCCCTTAATAATAACGCGGTGAGGTAGGAGCGCACGGCATCGGTGTCCGCCGGCAGGGTGTCGCAGCGGGTAGGCAGATCTTCCAGCCCCTGCAGCGCCGGGGGCACCGGCGGGGGCGAGCCGATGGCGCGGATGACGGCATCGGGGAATTTGGCCGGATGGGCGGTGGCAAGGCAGACCAGCGGCCGGAGGCCGCCTTCGCGGCGACGGTATTTCCGGCCCACCCGGACGCCCACGGCGGTGTGGGGGTCGAGTATGTAACCGGTTTCACGGTGGAAATCGCGGATGGTGGCGATCGTCTCGTCGTTGTCGGCGAAGCCGGCAGCGAAATCTTCCCGCACGCGGCGGAACTGTTCCGGGGTGACGGTGAGTTCGCCGTTGGCGGCGAAATCGGCCATCGCCCGGCGCACTGCCGCCGGGTCGCAATTCAGCAGGAAATAGAGGTAGCGTTCGAAGTTGCTCGCCACCTGGATGTCCATCGACGGGCTCCAGGTTTCCTCCACCGTGCCGCGCCGGTAGCAGCCGGTGGTGATGAATTCCGCCAGGATGTTGTTGGCGTTGGCGGCGAGGATCAGCCGATGGATCGGCGCTCCCAGACGCCGGGCGCAGAAGCCGGCGAAGATGTTGCCGAAGTTGCCGGTGGGCACGACGATGTCGATGCCGTCGCGCCTCTCTGCCGCCGGTACCTGCAGGCAGGCGCTGACGTAGTAGACGCTCTGCGCCAGTACCCGGGCCCAGTTGATGGAATTGACTGCTCCGAGGTGGAAGCGTTCCTTGAACGCCAGGTCGCCGAAAATCTCCTTGACGATCCGCTGGCCGTCGTCGAAGGTGCCTTCGATGGCAATGTTGTGGACGTTGGCGTCCATTACCGAGGTCATCTGCCGCTCCTGTACCGGGCTCACCCGGCCGCGGGGATGGAGCATGAAGATGTTGATCCGCTTCCGGCCGCGGACGCCGTGGATGGCGGCGCTGCCGGTGTCCCCCGAGGTGGCACCGATGATGTTCAGCGATTCGCCGCGGCGGGCGAGGATCCAGGCAAAAAGGTTGCCGAGGAACTGCAACGCCACGTCCTTGAAGGCCAGGGTGGGACCGTGGAACAGCTCAAGGATGCGGATGTCGCCGTGCCGCACCAGCGGTACCACGTCCGGGTGGTCGAAGGCGGCGTAGCTGGCGCGCACCAGCCGTTCGAATTCGGCGGCGGGCACGCTCTCGCCGATGAAGGGCGCCATGATTTCCACCGCCAGGTCGGGGTAGGGCAGGGCGGCCAGTTCTTCCAGCCGGTCGGGGGTGACAGCCGGTATCTCTTCGGGCAGCAGCAGGCCGCCGTCGGCCGCCAGACCCATCATTACCGCGTCGTCGAAGGGGATGGGATCGACGCCTCCCCGGGTACTGATGTAGCGCATGGTTTTTTCCTCAAAGGTGTATGTCACCGGCGACGGTGCTGCGCCGCGGTCAGCCGCAGCAGGTCTATGGTCTTTTGCCGTTGGTCCAGTTCCCGTCGCTGGCTCTCGATGGTCCGTTCCGCCGCCGTCAGCCGCTCCCGCCACTCCTGCCGTGCCTGGCGATGCTTGTGTGCCTGGAAGATGACCACGAACAGCACCGCAGCGACCACCACCAGGGTGCCGAGGTGACCGAGAAAGGACATCGCCGCCGACCTCCTCCCGCCGCCGTTTTTGAGTGAATCGTCGCCCCCGGCGGGGTTCTCAGCGGGCCGAGAGTTCATGAACGGCATCGATCAGCGCTTTGGCGTGGTCGATGGGGGTGGTGGGCAGGATGCCGTGCCCGAGGTTGAAGATGTGACCCGGACGGCCGTCGGCCTGACGGATGATCCGCGCCGTGCGATTGCGGATGGTCTCCACCGGGGCGAAGAGCAGAATCGGATCGATGTTGCCCTGCACGCCGCGGTCGGGACCGACGATCTCCCAGGCGGTGTCCAGATCGATGCGCCAGTCCAGCCCGATGATGTCGCCGCCGGCGTCACGCACCAGGTCCAGCAGGGTCGCGGCCTGATTGGCGAAGTGGATCATCGGTACGCCGCGGCCAGCGAGGGCGCGGAAGATGCGCTGGTTGTAGGGAAAAACATATTCCCGGTAATCATCGCGGTTGAGGCAGCCGACCCAGCTGTCGAAGAGCTGGAACACCTGGGCGCCGGCCTCCACTTGGGCGTCGAGATAGGAGATCACCACCTCGGTGATTTTGCGCATCAGGGTGTGGAAGATATCCGGGGCGGCGTACATCATCGTTTTGACGTGCTGGTACTGCTTCGAGCCGGCGCCTTCCACCAGGTAGCTGGCGAGGGTGAAGGGGGCGCCGGAAAAGCCGATGAGCGGCACCCGGCCGTCCAGTTCGCGCCGCAGCAGGCGGATGGCCTCCATGACGAAGGGCACCGTCTCCCGCGCCTCCACCACCCGCAGGCGCTCGACGGCGGCGGCGGTGCGTACCGGCGCTTCCAGTACCGGGCCGCGGCTTTCAATGAACTCGAACGGTGCCCCCATGGCCTCCACCGGCACGAGGATGTCGGAAAAAATGATGGCGGCATCGAGGTCGAAACGCCGCAGGGGCTGAAGGGTCACTTCCGTCGCCAGTTCCGGCGTTTTACACATCTCCCAGAATGAGTGCTGCTCGCGCAGGGCGCGGTATTCGGGCAGGTAGCGGCCCGCCTGGCGCATCATCCACACCGGCGTACAGTCCACCGGCAGGCGGCGGCAGGCACGCAGGAAACGGCTGTTTTCCATGGGTTTCTCCATAAAAATGGTGAAATTTCCGACCTTATACCACGGGCATGGATGTGATTCAAGCATGATGGTGGTACGCATGGCAGTTGCCGGCGGCCGTTGCTGGTCTTCCGGTGAACGGTTGCGGTCGAGGCGCAAATGATGTTAATGACGATGAGTGACGATACCCGGCAACCGGTTTTTTTGTTGCGTTGTCCCGTGATCATTCGCCATACCGTAACGCCGCATTCTTCCGGCGCTGAAACCGCGTGAATCCGGCGCCGTTGCCTTGCCGCCCGTTCGTCGGTTGCCACCGGCATCGAACCCGTGACTGATTCTTCCGGACGCTGATATGACCCGGTTCGCCATCGAAGCCCCCTTCACCCCCGCCGGCGACCAGCCCCGGGCCATCGACCTGCTTACCGCCGGCATCGAGGCCGGCGCCCGGGACCAGGTGCTGCTGGGAGTCACCGGTTCGGGTAAGACCTTCACCCTCGCCAACGTCATCGAACGGGTGCACAAGACCACCCTCGTCATCGCCCCCAACAAGACCCTCGCGGCCCAGCTCTACCAGGAGTTCCGCGAGTTTTTTCCCCACAACCGGGTGGAATATTTCGTCAGCTACTACGATTACTACCAGCCCGAGGCCTATATCCCCGCCAGCGACACCTACATCGAGAAGGACTCGGCCATCAACGAGCGGATCGACAAACTGCGCCATGCCGCCACCGTCGCCCTGATGGAGCGCGAGGACGTGATTATCGTCGCCAGCGTTTCGTGCATCTACGGCCTTGGTTCCCCCGAGGCCTACGCGGGGATGCTCCTCTACCTCGAGACCGACCGCGAGATTTCCCGCGAAGCGGTAATCCGCAAGCTGATCGAGATCCAGTACCAGCGCAACGACATCGACTTCCATCGCGGCACCTTCCGGGTCCGCGGCGACGTGGTCGACATCTTTCCGGCCAACCTCGAGGAGGCGGCGGTGCGGGCCGAGTTCTTCGGCAACGAACTCGACCGCCTGGCGCTTATCGACCCCCTCACCGGCCGGGAAGTGGAGCCGCGGACAAAAATCACCGTCTATCCCGCTAGCCATTACGTCACTCCGGACACCGAGCGCCGCCGGGCGGTGGCCGCCATCCGTGACGAACTGCGGGAGCGACTCATCATCCTGCGGGCCGAAGGACGGCTGCTTGAAGCCCAGCGGCTGGAACAGCGGACGATCTACGACCTCGAGATGCTCGACCAGCTCGGCCACTGCAAGGGAATCGAAAACTATTCCCGCCATCTCACCGGCCGCGCCCCCGGCGATCCGCCGCCGACGCTGATCGACTATCTGCCCCGGGACCACCTGCTGATCATCGACGAAAGCCACGTCACCGTGCCCCAGCTCCAGGGAATGTACCGCGGCGATCGCTCGCGCAAGGAAACCCTGGTGGAGTTCGGCTTTCGCCTGCCCTCGGCGCTGGACAACCGACCACTGCGCTTCGCGGAACTTGACCGGGTCATCGCCCGGGTGATCTATGTTTCCGCTACCCCCGGAGATTACGAGCGCGAGCGTGCCGGCTCCCGGGTGGTGGAGCAGATCATCCGCCCCACCGGGCTGGTGGACCCGGAGGTGGTCATCCGTCCGGCGGTGAACCAGGTGGACGACCTGGTGGAACAGCTCCGGGTGGTGGTGGAACGCGGCGAACGGGTGCTGGTTACCACCCTTACCAAGCGCATGGCCGAGGACCTGTGCGGCTACCTCCGGGAACTGTCTTTCAGAGTGCGCTACCTCCACGCCGACATCGACACCCTCGAACGCACCGAGCTGATCCGCAATCTGCGGCTGGGCACCTTCGACATCCTCGTCGGCATCAACCTGCTGCGCGAGGGCCTCGATATTCCCGAGGTGTCGCTGGTGGCCATCCTCGACGCCGACAAGGAGGGGTTTCTCCGCTCCCACCGCTCCCTCATCCAGACCTCCGGCCGGGCGGCGCGCAACCTCCACGGCCGGGTGGTGTTTTATGCCGATACCGTCACCGGCTCGATGCGCAGCGCCCTCGACGAGATGAACCGCCGGCGCGAGAAGCAGCTGGCACACAACGAGGAGCATGGTATAACCCCGGCGACGGTGGTCCGCCGGGTGCAGGAATCCATCGAGGTGGACTATGGCGAAAAGGAGCGCGGGAAGGCCGATGCCGACCGCGCCGACGACGAGATGGAGGCGCTGCTGGCCCGCGGCACCCGCGCCTGCGAACAGGCCCTGCGGCGATGGGAGAAGGAGATGCACAAGGCGGCCCAGGCGCTGAACTTCGAGCACGCCGCCGAACTGCGCGACCGCATCAGCCGGCTACGAACGGAGATGGTGCTGGCATGACGGAAGATATGTTCAGGAGGCAGGATAAAAGATTCAGCAGACAGAATTCAGGAGATGGAATTCAGGAGATGGAATTCGGCGGTCCTCGAAATTCCGACAGGGCGATGGCTTTCCGTGTGAAGTTGTCAGTAATATAGTAATGTCATCCATCACATAGGTGGTAAGATTGAAAGCCGGATGGAGCTTTTTTCGGCGCCTGCCGTTTTTTATTGCCGGCTTGGCGGTTATCGTCCTGCCGGTACTGCCGTTAGTGCCGGCGGCTCACGCTGACGCCGGGGAAAAGGCCACCGCGCCGCCCTTGACACGCCTGGCAACGTGGCTTGAATCCATTTCCCGCTGGCGGCACGGAAAGCTTGCCAACCTGAGCTTTTCCTTTAGCGATCGCGGTTTGGGGGTCGATGTCCGGTTCATGGACCTCGGCATCAGCTGGCAGCCGGCGCCCGCCGCCGATCACGGCAGCACCATCTGGAAGGCCCGCGGTTGCTTCCGGGCGACGGGCGCCAACGGGCAGCTCAGCGGCCGGCTGGAAGCCGCGTTCACCCCCCGGCGGGCCGCCGCCGATTCTCCCTGGGACGTGCAGATCAGGCTGATGCTTGCCGATCTCACCGGTACCCTGCCGGGCGGAATCATGATCGAGCAGTGGCGGGCGGCGGTCACGGTCAGCGGCCGGCTGCCCCCGGTTCCCGCTGACGCGGCCCGGCTGACCCTCGCCGTCGACGGCGGTCCGATCCTCATCGGCGACCGTTTCCTCGATCTGGCCGGCCGCACCCTGACCGCCGATCTCGCGGTACGGGGGGTGGAGCCCGATTTCGAACTTTCCCGCCCGCGGTTCTCCGGGCGCCTCGCCGCGGTGCCCCTGTGGGCCGGGAAGGTTGCCGGCAAAAGGCAAGAAGGGATCTGGCAGCTGGTGCTGGACGGGGAGCCGCAGCCTTTGCGTGAACTGGTCGCTCTGCTGCTGGAGGCCGCGCCCGTCGCTTCGCCGCCGGTGGTGTCTGGCCGCCATACCTGTCGGCTGGAAGCCGTGGTCGCGACCGGCGAGGTCTGCTGCCGCGCCGGCGAACTGCGGCTGGAGCTGGAAAAGGCCGCGGCGGCATCCGCCGAACTGGAATTGGCGGATACCGAACTCACTGTTCCCCTGGCACACTGGAGCTGGCGTTTTGCCGACCATGCCGTCAGCCGCGGGGCGGAAACCGCGGCCGGCCGTTTCCATCTCGGTCGCCTGGAATCGCCGCTGGTCGTCGCCGCCGATCAGGAACTGCGGCTTCGATGGGCCGGCAGCACCGTATCCAGTACCGATGCCTTCACGCTGCATGTCGCCGGCCTGCCGGTGACGGTGGACGGGTTGCGGGGGAAATTCGGCGGTACAACCCCTGCCGACCACCAATTGACCGCCCGGGTCACCATCTCTCCGGCGCCGGCCAGGCCGCTGCCGGCCGCCCTTCTGGAGCTGATTCCGGAAACCGTACACCCGGCGCTGGAATCAGTCTGCCGCTCGCTCGGCGGATCCCTGACGCTGGAACTGGACGGTAGCGGCACCCTTGCCGCTACCGGCGCCCTGGAGGCCAATGCCTTCGGCGGCCGGGTGATGCTCGAGGGGCCCTTCGCCCGACGGCTTTTTTCGTCCTCCCGGGTGATGGGCGCCGGGCGCCTGGGGGCCCGGGAGCTCGATCTCGACCGGGTTACCGCCCAGGTGCCGGTGGGCCGGGCGACGGGAATCATCAATATCGAACTGACTGATTTCGCCTTTGCCTACGGCCAGCCGACCCGCTTCGATCTTGCCGTCGCCTCGGTGCCCCGGCACGGGGTGTCGCAGACCATCAGCGTCGAGGCGATCGAGAACCTGTCGGTACTCAGTTCCGGGGGGGCCGGCATGGGCGGCATCCTGCAGTCGGGCATCAATCGTTTTTTCAGTCATTACCGCTATCGTGCCGTCGGCGGGCGCTGTCAATTGCGCGGCGATATCTTCCGGCTCAACGGTACCATCCATGACGGCGGACGCGAGTACATCGTCCGCCGCGGCCTGGTTTCCGGCGTCGACGTGGTCAACCACAACCCCGACAACCGCATCAGCTTTCGTGACATGCAGGAGCGTATTTCGCGCATCTTCGCCGACCGTGAAGCGACCACGGGGTCGCCCTGATCCCCTGATCCGGCTGGGAAATGCCGGCCTCACGCCGGCGGCGGGGTTGAAAACGGGTTGAAAGATTACGGATTCATGTGCTTGCGGCGTCAAGCGGATTGACAGGGGCGGCCGGGGGCTGGTATCCTCAGGACCAGTTGATGGTTTTTAACAACTCCATCGCCACTGCGAAGGAAAGGTGAATATCATGATCATGCGGATGCGGCGGATACTGGTCGGGTTGCTGGTACTGGCGGCGGCGTCGTGCGTCACCATTAATATCTATTTTCCCGCCGCGGCGGTGGAAAAGGCGGCGGAACAGATCGTCGACGAGATCCGCTCCGGCGTTCCCGCCGTCCCGGCGGTGCCGCCGGCGGACAACACTCCGGCGGATAAACCACAGTCCCGCCGGTACCTTGAGTTGATTCCTGCGGCCCATGCCGCCGATGTCGACATCAATGTGTCGACCGCCGCCATCCGTGGCCTGAAGGAATCCATGAAGGCCCGCTTCCCGCGGTTGCTGGCTTTCTACCGCCAGGGCGCCGTCGGCGAGGGCCGCGACGGTCTGGTGTATGCCCGGCAGCTCGACCAGGTGTCCCTCAAGGATCGTGCCGTGGTCAGCCGGCTGGTGGCCGAGGAGAATCGCGACCGCGGTGCCCTCTACGGCGAGATTGTGCGGGCTAACCAGTTGGGCAACACCGCCGCCGCCAAGGTGTCGGCGATCTTCGCCCGGACCTTTCGCGACAAGGCCGAATCCGGCTGGTGGGTTCAGGATGACGGTGGGAGCTGGCGGAAGAAATAATGCAACGCCGGACGGCGGCGCCGCCGATCCGGATTCACGGCACGCAAAGCCCGAACCCGCCGCCACGTTGAGCGCGGCGGTAGGTTCGCTATCGGGTGCCGTTCAGCCTTCGTCGGGGAAATGTTTTTTCATGCATTCGTCGCAGATACTGTGGCTGAACTCGGCGTCCGAACGGCCGGCGACGTATTCCTCCACCTGGGTCCAGTAGCCCCGGTCGTCGCGGATCTTCTTGCACCAGGCACAGATGGGCAGCAGGCCGCTCAGGGTCCTGACCTCGGCGAGACTTGCCTGCAGTTTGTCGATGAGCGCTTCGCGCTCCTTCTCCGCCGCCATGCGCCGTTCGATGTCGTCCTGCAGCCGGGTATTCACCTGGGCCAACTCCCGGCGGCCGTCGTCAACCATATCCTCCAGCTTGCGGGTGGTGATGCGGATGCCGGCGAACAGCAGGAATTCGACGGCCAGGTAGCCGCACACCGCGAAGATGATGTTGATGTGCTGGTCGTGCCTGAACCTTCCCACCAGTATGCCGGCCCCTCGTATGGCGACCACCCGGCCGACATCCGGCCGGGCGCCATCGACGCTGCCGGCGTAGTCCCGCAGCGGAAACGCGGTCAGTTGGTACGGGATACCGTGGTGAATCACGATACCGGTGCCGCCGTCAGCCAGTAGCCGGTCGGCCGCTGCGCCTGATTCCCCGATGATCTCAGCGGTCTGGGAACCGGTCGCCGCTTCGACCATGAAGCCCCGGACAGTACCCCGTTCCGCTACCAGCGGCGCCAGGAGTTTCGGCCAGACATTCTCTTCAAGATGCTCCATGGTCAGCAGCACCGCCAGGTCGATGCCCTCGGCGCCGGCAATATTCTCCAGCATGTGTTGAAACGAGGTTCCCGCTTCCACCGCGCCGACGTGTACCGTCGTGCCGCTTTCCGGATCCCGTGCGGTCACCGGTACCACCCCCCTGATGCCCGAATAGATACGTCCGGTCTCGAAACCGCTTGCCGGCTCATGCCGGCGGTTGACCGCCACCACCGTGTGCCGGACTTCGTCCATGTTGTCGCCGTACCTTTCCGGTTGGTGTACCCTGAGGAAACTGGTGGATCCCGGCGGCAGGTGGAAATGCAGCTGGCGGAAGTCGAAGCGCCGGGCCATCTCCCGATGACTGCCGGCAGTCAGTTCATGGAGCCGCCGGCGGGCGGCGGCGGCTTCGACGCCCCCCGGTCCCCCGCCTTCGGCTTCAACCGCCCGGCGACCGGTGAAAAACGCCTGCTGGATGCGCTGATCACCGGCGACAAAGGTGGCAATCTGCAACATGCGGCTGCAGGTATCGGCAAGGGAAAGGCGGAAGGCCGATTCGATCTGGCGACCGCTCTGCCCCAGGTAATCGGCGAGGGCTCCCCTCGCGGCGCGGTAGTTGATGACCACGAAAGCGAAATCGGAACAGGCGAGGAAGATCGAAATGACGATGAATATGCGGGTGCTTTTTTTCATCTTTCCCTGAGTTGATTACGGAAAAAACGGGCCGTCGTGCGGTTTGCCGGCGGGGCATCCGCCACCGGAAAACCGCACGACGGCTCGACGGGAGAACGAACCGGGGGTCGGTTCAGTCGCGGTCGGCGCTGCCGAGAACGTGCCGATTCTTGAAGACGATCATCCGGGTCAATTCGTCGCGGGCCGGACCGAGGTACTTGCGGGGGTCGAACTCCGCCGGTTTCTCGGCGAAGACCTTGCGGATCATGGCGGTGACCACCAGGCGGCCGTCGGAATCGATATTGACTTTGCATACCGCCGAGCGTGCCGCCTGGCGTAGCTGTTCTTCGGGGATGCCCACCGCCGCCTCGAGGCGGCCGCCGTGACCGTTGATGATCCCGACATACTCGGGCAGGACCGAGCTGGCGCCGTGCAGGACGATGGGAAAGCCGGGAATCCGCCGTTCGATCTCTTCCAGGATGTCGAAGCGCAGCGGCGGGGGCACCAGCACGCCGTCGGCGTTGGGGGTGCACTGTTCGGGCTTGAACTTGTAGGCGCCGTGGGAGGTGCCGATGGAGATGGCAAGGGAGTCGACGCTGGTTTTGTTGACGAAATCCTCCACCTGTTCCGGGTCGGTATAGACCGCGCGGGCGGCCTCGACATCGTCCTCGATGCCGGCCAGCACCCCCAGTTCGCCTTCCACCGTGACATCGTGCTGGTGGGCATATGCAACTACCCGGGCGGTAAGTTCCACGTTCTGCTCGTAGGACAGGTGAGAACCGTCGAACATCACTGACGAAAAGCCGCTTTCGATGCAGGAGACGCACAGATCGAAGGAGTCGCCGTGGTCGAGGTGCAGGGCGATGGGGTTGGTGTAGCCGGCCTGCCGCGCCATCCGTACCGCGCCTTCGGCCATGTAGCGCAGCATGGTCTGGTCGGCGTACGTGCGGGCGCCGCTGGACACCTGGATGATCACCGGTGAACCGGACTTGCCGCAGCCGTTGATGATCGCCTGCAACTGCTCCATGTTGTTGAAATTGTAGGCCGGAACAGCGTAGCCGCCGGCCATCGCCCGATTGAACATCTCGCGGGTGTTGACGAATCCCAGGTCGCGGTAATGTACGGACATGATGTATGTTCCTTTCCCTGATGGAATGAAAAAACGAAGCTGTTTGACGGCATTATGCCGTTGAAATCCCCCCGTGTCAAAAACAATGTTGACGGCCTCGTAACCACATCCATATGCTTTGTTGCACTGCCGGCTGACCCACTTGCGCCGTCCGGTGACGCCGCATGCCTCAGTTTTTACGATGGGTGCATCCGCCGAGGTGATGCGCGCATCGCCCCGGCGGTGCCATCCCGTTTTATCGGGTTATGGCCGTCAGGTTCCATCGGTGTTGTCGTGGCGCGTTGTCTCCGGCCGGCATTCGTGCTTGATTTCCGTGAATTTCTGCCGATAGCTTCCCTTGACGGTCCGGATTGAGGGAAGGGTGATGATGAAGATCCTGCTGATTGACGACGAACTGCCGGTACTCGGGCTGGTGAGCCGCTTTCTCGAAAATGCCGGCTACCGGGTCGCCGCCTTTCAGGACGGCAACGAGGCGCTGCGATCGCTGGATCATGAACCCGCCGACGTGGCAATGGTGGGCCTGTTCATGCCCGATGTCAGCGGTTTCGAGATCATCGAGGTACTTTGCCGTAACTGGCCGCAGCTGCCGATTATCGCCTTTTCCGGCACCAACCGGCTGACCGATGCGGTGAAGGCGATGCGTACCGGGGCGTGGGATTTTCTCGAAAAACCGTTTGTCGATCTGGCCGTGCTACCGAATATTATCCAGCGGGTTTCCGAACGCGCGGTGTTGATGCGCGAGCATATCCGTCGCGACGAGGAACTCCGGGCGCGGAAGGAGTTTCTCGAAGCCGAGGTGGCCCGACGTACCCGGGCACTGCAGGAAAGCAACCGGGCGCTGCAGGAAAGCAACCGGGCGCTGCACGAGAGCCGCCAGCGGCTGAAGGATATCTTCGACAACCTTGCCGATGTTTTTTTTCAGATCGAACCGGGTGGCCGCATTCTTTCCGTCAGTCCTTCCGTTACCCGCCGGCTGGGCTACGCCGTCGAAGTTGTGCTGGGAACCGATGTCCGCCGCCTGGTGGTGCGGGAGGCGGATGTCGGCCGGTTACTGCACCGGCTCGAAATCCGCCGCAGTGTTGACGGCTTCGAACTGCAGCTCCGCCATCTTGACGGCCGGCCGCTGGATTATTCCATCAACGTTCACCGGGTCAGGGATTCGCAGGGCAAGGTGCGTTTTTTCGAGGGCATGGGGCGGGATATCAGTGACCGCAAGCGCCGTGAGGAGGAAATTCAGCAGGCCAACCGCCAGCTCTCCGAGGTCCTCAGTCAACTGCAGCAGGCCCACTCGCAGATGGTGCAGCAGGAGAAACTGGCTTCCATCGGCCAGCTTGCCGCTGGGGTGGCACACGAGTTGAATACCCCGGTGGGTTTCGTCTCGAGCAATTTCGAGTCGATGCGCGGCTACATGATGAAGATCAAGGTGCTGGTTGAACAGTACCGCGACTTTCGCGCCATGGTTTCCGCCGACCAATGCCCGGAACTGGCGGCCGTCGCCGCGTGCGTCCGTACGGCCGAAGAGCACGCCCATCTCGATTTCATCATCGATGATATCGACGACCTGTTCCGGGAATCCGCCGAAGGATTCGAGCGCATCACCACCATAGTCACCAAGCTCCGGGAATTCTCCCGCGTCGAACAGCCCGGGGAAAAGACCCCATACAATCTCAACGATGCCATCGAGACAACGCTGGTGGTCGCCCGCAATGAATACAAGTACGTCGCCGTGGTGGAGAAACGGCTGGCGTCCGGTCTGCCGGAGGTCTGGTGCAACGCCGGCCAGATCAACCAGGTGCTGCTGAACATCATCGTCAATGCCGCCCAGGCCATCCGCGGACAGCATCGCGAGGCACCGGGGACCATCACCATCGTCACCGGCCGGGAGGGGCATACCGTCTTTTGCCGCATCGCCGACGACGGCCCCGGCATCCCGCCGGAAAACCTCGGGCGGGTGTTCGACCCGTTCTTCACCACCAAACCGGTAGGCGAGGGCACCGGACTCGGGCTGAACATCTCCTACGATATCATCGTCAACAAACACGGCGGTGAGATCAGTGTTGCCGGCGAACCGGGC
Source organism: Candidatus Anaeroferrophillacea bacterium (assembly GCA_016933675.1). GTDB lineage: Bacteria > Desulfobacterota > Anaeroferrophillalia > Anaeroferrophillales > Anaeroferrophillaceae > JAFGAM01. The sequence goes on along the minus strand of JAFGAM010000126.1, from coordinate 138,465 downwards.
CGGGGGGCCGAATTCACCTTCAGGCTGCCGGTCGACCCGGAAGCGATGGACCGGGTAACGCCGGAAAAGGGCCGCCGGTGAGCGAAAAACCTGCCGTAACCGAAAAAGCGGTACTTTTCGTCGATGATGAAAAGAGTATCCTCCGGTCGCTGAAGCGGGCCCTCCTCGACAGTGACTACCGGCTTTACTTCGCCGACAGCGCCGCCTCCGCCATGGCCGCCCTCGAGGCCCGCAGGATCGATATCGTCGTCAGCGACATGCGGATGCCGGAGATGGACGGTTACCGGTTTCTCAACCTGGTAAAGCAGCGTTATCCCGACGTCATTCGCCTGATCCTCAGCGGCTATACCTGCGAGGATACGGCCTACAAGGCGATCATCGACGGTACCGCGAAGATGTACATTCCCAAGCCCTGGGACAATACCCGGCTGAAGGAACTGCTGGCCCGGTTGCTGGAAATCGAGGATGTGCTGCGCGACCACCGGTTGCTGGAATTGATCAACGGTATCAGCGAACTGCCGATCCTGCCGGATATCTACCGGCGGATCATGGAACTGATCGAAACTGATGCCGCCTTCGACGATATCATCGCCGTGGTGGAGCGGGATCCGGGGATTGCCGCCAAGGTGTTGCAGGTTGCCAACTCCTCTTATTTCCGCGTTGCCACCGCCTCCCTCAAGCGGGCGGCGGTGTATATCGGCCTGATGAACCTCAAGGATATCGTGTTGTCGAGTTCGGTGTTCACCGCTCTTACCTGCCCGGAAGCGGGGAATTACAGTCCGAAGTCCATCTGGGAGCATTCAGTGTGCTGCAACGGTCTGCTGCACGAACTCCATGAGCGCGTGCATGAGCGGAAGATCGACGAGACCCGGGCCACCGCAGGGTTGCTGCACGATATCGGTATGCTCCTGCTGTTGCAGCAGTTTCCCGCCGAATACGGCCGAATCCTGGTCCGCTGCGACCGTGAGGGGGGACGTGGTCTGGTGGCAATGGAGCGTGAGGTCTTCGGCGTCGACCACGCGCAACTGGGTGCCTGGCTGCTCAACTGGTGGAATATGCCGCTGCCGATCATCGCCGCCACCCTCTATCATCACCATCCGCCGGCCGGCGGAAATCCCGATGATGCGGCGTTTCTCACCCTGGTGCATATTGCCGATCTGCTGGCGATGTCGGCCTTCGCGCGCTCCTGGCCGGGAGATCCGGACCCGGAGATCATCGCCCGGGCGGGGATCTCCGGAGAGATCATGCAGGAGTACCGCGAACGATGTTTTTTCATCAACTCTCCGTCACCGGTACCATGACGATCTCGGCGTAACAACAATACAGGTGCTGGAAATGATGCAGACACAAAACGGGAATCGGCAGCGGCTGGTATTGTTCGTCGATGACGAGGAACGGGTGCTCCGGTCGCTGCGTCGGGGGCTGCTGGATTCGCCGTACACCGGCGTGTTTGCCACCGGCGGCCGGGAGGCCTTGGAAATCCTCGCACGGGAGCCGGTCGAGGTGTTGGTGACCGACATGCGCATGCCGGAAATGAACGGGCTTGAACTGCTCCGGGAGGTCCGCCGGCGCCACCCCGCCGTCGTCCGCATGGTGTTGTCAGGTTATGCCCAGACGAGCACCGTTCTGGCGGCGATCAACGAGGGCTATGTCTATCGTTACATCACCAAACCCTGGAAGATGGGGGCGGACGTCATTGCCGCCCTTGATGACGCCTTCCGCTTCCACGACCTGCGGGAGGAACAACGAAAACTTGCGGTCCGCCTCGCGGCGGTCAACCGGCAGCTCGAAGACCGGGTGCGCGATGGTGAGCAGTCAGCCGCCGCGGCGCGGCGCATCGCCGAGAACGTCTACCGGCGCCGTACCGAAACCATCCATCTGGCCTTTGAACGCACCCGGCTGATCATGAACCGGATGCTCAGCGATGTCACCAGCCTTGAGTCCGGCGGCTCCCTGGACGTCGAAGGGGCCCTGCTGACCGGGGCCATCCGTGACCGTTGCCGGCAGTTTCTCGACCATGCCGGCAAGGTATTTCTCTACACCCGTATCGGCAGCGGCATGCGACCGGTGAACCGGCGGGAACATGTCGTTCTCGGTGAACTTGAGCACGCCATCGGGGCGCGCTTCACCGCCCGTGACCGGCGGGGGATGGCGCTGGTCTGGAGCTGGGATATCGATGCACCGGGCACCCTGCCGGGCGACCGTGAGCTGCTGGAAGCCATGCTCTGGGAGGTGGTGGAAAACGGTATGTATTACGGTCGGGACGGTGGGCGGATGACGGTCGCGGTGCGCCGCCCGCCCTTGGGCGGCGTGGAGTTTACCGTTACCGACGACGGGCCCGGAGTGCCCGATGATGAATGTCAACTGGTGGTGGAGCCGTTTACCCTGGCGAGTGACAACCCGCAGCAGGAACGGCTCGGCATCGGCCTGGCTCTGGCCCGTGCCATCGCCATCCGTCACGGCGGCGATCTTGCCCTCGCACCCACCGGCGGAGCGGGGTGCCGGGTAATCGTCAGCCTCGCCGACATCGCCGACTGAACCCCGCCCTGCCGATCTCCTCACTGCTGTCCGGCGTATATCGGCCGGCTCGAACCGCCTGTACGGGCGAAAAATCTTTCGCCCCTAACTCCCCGGCGTGTTTTGAGACACGGAGAAAGGGTGAATGGGAGACGCGGAGATTGCTCCGTGTCCCTGCGTCTCCGCGTCACCGTGTCTCACTTCAGCTTCCTGCCGCCTGCCAGGCGATCAGCGCCACTCCCGCCAGCATCACCAGTGCCCCCGCGGCGCGCTCCCGGATTCCGCGTTCAGCGAATATCAGGCGGCCGAAGGCGATGCCGAACAGGATGCTGGTGCGCTTGATGGCGATGACGTAGGACACCAGGGCCACCTCGATGGCGTGCATCTGGCAGATGAGCACCAGACCGCCGCAGATACCGATAGGCAGCAGGGACATGATCCGGCGGGCGCCGGTGCGCCGCAGCGGGGCGACGACCAGCGGCAGCATCAGCAGCGTGACGACGATATCCACCGCCATGATCCAGGTCAGCGGCGGCGCGGCGCAGATGCCGATCTTGTCGATATTGGCGGTGACACTCCAGATCAGGGCCACCAGCAGCATGTACCGCGGCCCCGGTTCGCGCAGCAGGGCGCGGAAGGGGGCAAGGAAACCGTGCCGCGCCGCCCCGATGTTGATCGTCCAGGAACCGGCGACGATGAGAAGAATGCCGCCGAGGCCGCCGGCAGCGGGCATTTCACCAACCAGCAGGGGGGAGGTGACGACCATAAACAGCGGTGTCAGGGCGATCATCGGGATGGTCAGCGAGAGATCGGAGGCCTGCAGCGCCCGGATGTAGAGGATCGTCGCCCCCACGTTCAGCAGGCTGCCGGCGGCGAGGGCGGGCCAGAACCCCGATTGGGGCATCACCGGCGGTTCGGACAGCGCCAGGGGCACCACCAGCGGCAGGGCGCCGGCACTCCACGACCAGGCCACCACCAGGGGATCGATGCGCCGTACCGCCAATTTGCTGAAGACATCCTTGAGGGAGGCGATGAAGGCGGTGAGCAGGGCGAGGAAAAACCACGGCATGGCGGCAGCCGTCAACGGGCGACGCTGACCGGCCGGGGCGCGAGCACCCGTACCAGGTCAGCCACCGCGATCTCCAGCAGCAGGCCCCGGCGACCGCCGTTGATCAGGATGCAGTCGAGATCACCGATGGTGGTCTCCATGCAGGCCGGCAGCCGCTTCCGGGTGCCGAAGGGCGAGATGCCGCCCACCAGGCAGCCGGTGTGGCGGTTGGCGTCCGCCGGGCTGCAGGGCGTGACCCGCCGGACGTCGAGGGTCCGGGCCAGCTCCTTCAGGGACACCTCGCGATCGCCGTGCATCAGCATCAGCAGCGGTTCCCGGGCGTCGGTTTCCAGCACCAGGGTTTTGATGACCCGGTGTTCATCAACGCCCAGCTCGCGGGCGGCGACAGCGGTACCGCCGTGTTCCTCCCAGGCGTACCCCCGGATGGTGAATTTCACGCCGGCCTGACGTAGAAAGCGCAGGGCCGGGGTCATGGGTGTTCTGGTCATGGTATAGATCACGCTTCATGAAAAAACGGCACAGCACACCGTTGGGTTTCATCATTTCGATTGTGGCGACGAATATTCGAGCAGTTTTTCCGCTTGCCGCTGTTCGTCGACCGCCAGCCGGTACCGGGGCTCCAGAGTGATCCCGAGTCCTGCCGCCGGGGATGCCCGGCGCCAGGCGGGCAGGACGGGACGGATGAAACTCCGGATCCCGACCGCAACCAGAAGAATGAGCAGCAGCGGCAGCAGCAGGTCGGGCAGACGCTGGAAGCGGGTGACGAGCCCTCCGGCCCCGGTCGGCAGCTCGACCTTGATGCCCAGGGGGACCACCAGTCCGTTGGCGATGAAGGCGGCGATACTCCGGTAGGCCCGGTAGGTGCCGCACATCGTTGTATCGATGCTCTCTCCGACCGTCGCTCCGCGGCGCAGGGCGGCGAGAATGCCGCGCTCCGTTTCGTCGTACTGTTCATCGATTTCGTCGCCGAAGAGCCCCTCTCCGCCGGCGAAGGTGGTGAGTACCTCAAACATCTGTTCCGGGGGGCCGACCCGCTGTCGCAGGACTTCCATTTCATCCAGCTGCCGCAGGATTTCGAGGACCACGAAGTCGGCCGGCTGGGGATTGAAAAAAGGTGAGCGGCCGGCGTCCCGACCGGGGGTGAAACGGTAGCTGCCCGACTTCCAGCGCAGAATGACCGCCAGCGCTTCGTAAAGACGGACCTGGTTCAATTCGGTCAGCCGGTCAGCGGAAATAATTTTCCGGCCCGTCAGGAGATCCTCAACGGCGGTGCCCTGCCTGAGCTCCTGCTGCCGGAGATCCTGAAGCTGTCGAGGCAACAGCAATCCGCCGGCTACCAGCATCCCGCCGAGGTCGAGATAGCCGCCGGCAAAGGAACAGCTCAGGCCGACGAAGCGGCCGTTTTCAAACCCCAGAACGCACCATTCCTCATCGTGTTCCACCCGCAGCGTGCCGGTCTTCTGCTGCTGGGAGATCAGTTGCAGGACATCGGTCAGGTCGAACCCGCCGAGATATCCCCGGAGCTCGGATACCGGTGTCATGTCATGCCTTTCGCGATGCCGCCGGCCGGGGCAGGGCGAGTTGCCGCCGTTGGTGCCGGAGGAAACCGATGTGGACCGCGTTGAAGACCAGAAACAGCAGCAACGGAATGGCCTCCAGGGTATGGATCGCCAGCGGCGGGGGGTCGGCGCCGCCGGTCGTCAGCAAGCGGATGACCTGCAACGCGGTTGCGAAACCGAAGCTGGCGAGCAGAACCAGACCGCTCCATGATCGGCCGGTGATTACCTGGTAAAACCCCGGGAGGACCAGGCCGATGGCGGCGCCGACGCGATCCCAGAGCCAGACAATCGTCCGCATGCGGGTCAAGTGCCGGCGAAAATGGCTTTCATGACCGCCGCGGGCGGTGATCAGACAGGCGGGACAGACGATCAATCGGCGACCGGACAGTGCGGTTCCGGTGCCGCATACCGGGCAGAAGCGCAGGGGTTCACGCCGCCAGCCGGCGACCAGCAGGATCAGCATGCCGGCCAGCAGAACATAATCGGCCGGGCGGCCGTACCGCGAGCCTGGATACCGGCAAGAGGCCGCCGCGTGACCCTCTCCGTCGATGTAGGCGGCGATGAAGTTGACCGGCAGCGGTTCGTTGATCAGCATCTGGGTGTCCGACCCCTTTTCCCGCGCCATCTGCCGGGCGATGATATCCGGGGACAGCTCCCATGCCTGGATGAAGGATGCCTCGCTTTCCTGCAGGGAGAAGGAGTCCTTGATGAGGGCATGGTTCAGATTGTAATGGTAGATGCCGTTGCCGGGATTGCCCTTGATGGCCTGCCGGTAGAGGTCGATGGCGGCGGCGTTGTCCTCGATCATGAAGTGGAGGTTGGCGAGGTTGTTGCAGACCGCCGGTGACGGTGCGGTACCATCATCCAGCAGCCGGGAGTATGCCGCGATGGCCTCGCGGTAGTCTCCCTGCCGCTGCAGGGCGGTGCCGAGGGAGAAATATTTCAACCGGCGCCCCGGCAGCCGGTCGGGCCGGGCGGCGACCAGTCGCAGGTCGTCGGCGTCGAAGGCATCGGTGTTCAGTCGTTCCGCGGCGTTGAGAAACGGATGGCCGAGAGCGGCGAACATGGTGTCGCGGCGATCACCGAGATACGGTCCGACGGCGAGCAGGGCAATCACCAGTACTGCCGCCAGACGTTCACGATGGTTCAGCCAGGCGGCGGTTGGTGCCAGGAGCAGAATCGCCGCGGCGTTGAACATGCCTTCGGGCAGCATTGCCGCCGCCGACAGCAGCAGCATCGGGAACGGCAGCCAGCGGCCGGCGCCTGAACCCCAGCGGTGTTCGAGGTGTTCGGCGAACATGTTCAGGTAGCGGAAAAGCAGGGCGAGAAGGAACCAGAAGGCGGTCCACCGCACCGCCCAGGCGCCGGCACCGGCGGCCGCGGCAGCGATGGGCAGGCGGTTCCAGGCGGATTCGGCGGTCGCTCTCAGGGCCTGGAGATAGAACCCCGGGGCTTTGAACGGTCGGCCGGTACGGGCCTGCAGTACCGCCCGGGCGGTCGGCACGAAGGCGGCGGCGGGGGAGAGGCGGTAGGCCTTTTCCATCAGCATGGCGGCGCCGGCGGCATCCTGCCGGCGGTATGCCCGGTCGGCCAGGAGGATCAGCGCCCGGGAGAACCGGGTGGCATTGGTGCATTCCGTTTCCGCGTGGATCCGCAGCAACCGGTCAAAGGCGTGATCAATTGCGGTGATCTCCCGCCCCTCGCAGGCGGCAAGAAAATGTTCCCAGGCGGGCATGAGACGGTCGGCCGGCGGGCTGCCGGCATGAACCGCCGCCGGTGCCAGCACCAGCAGGCACAGGACGGCGACCGGGAGCAGTTTGCGGTACATTCGCTGAATCCGGGGGGTACGGTCAGTCATGAGGGAGCCGTAACGAATGCCGGGGTCCGGTAGCATGCAATGGCGGCGCACCCCTTCTGGATTCGTGGCGTGTAACCCCGAAGGCGGCGTCGTGTCCCTACGCCGCATTGACTCGGGCGGCAGCGCCATGAAGAAGATGGGGTTGCGGTAAAACCATCAGTCATCTTTCCGGATGAGATGATTGATGGTCAGCGACAGGTCAACGGAAAGCAGCCGGTCATGGCGTTCGTCCAGGGCGAGCTGCATGGGGATGGTGATCCGATGCGGGTCGCTGATGACCACTTTGCCGACCCGGACCACCTCGGGCTTGAATTCCGCCCAGGGGGCAGGCCCGGATTCCAGTCGTGCGGTGCCGGTGTCATCGCCGGCCAGGGGGATCCGCGGTGGTGTCGGCGTCGACTTGATCGGCGCCGCCGGAGAAGGACTTTCGAGGGCGAAACCGCTCCCGTCATCCGCTGCCGTGGCAAAGGGATCGATCGGTTGCGCGGCCGGCTCCGGCGGCGTGGCGGCGGGACGGGAAGGGGCTGCGGACGTCGCGGTGCCGCCGCGGGCGGCGGCACTCTTTTTCTTCAATTGCTGGAGCACCAGCTTACAGCAGCTGGTAAGGGTTGGCAGCACCCCGGTGCCCTTGACCGCCACGCCCTCGTAAAATGGCAGCGAGCGGGGATTGAGGTGTTCGTTCAGCTCGTCCACCGGCATCACGTCATCCATGTCACGCTTGTTGTACTGTATGATCAGGGGCAGGGTGTCAAGGTCGCGGTTGTAGTAGCGCAGGTTTTCGCGCAGGTTTTCAAGGCTTTCGAGGTTCTCCCGCAGCATCGAGCGCTGTGAGTCGGCAACGAAGATGACGCCGTCGACACCGGTGAGCACCGCTTTGCGGGTGGAGTTGTAATACACCTGTCCGGGGACCGTGTAGATATGGAACCGGGTTTTGAAGCCGCCGATATTCTCCAGTTCGATGGGGAGAAAATCGAAGAACAGGGTGCGGTCGCTGTCGGTTGCGAGGGAGACCAGTTCACCCCGCTGCCTGGGGTTGAGTTTCAGGTGGATGAACTGCACATTCGTGGTCTTGCCGCACAGGGCGGGACCGTAATAGACGATCTTGGCGCCGATCTCCCTTTTCTGGTAGTTGAATATGGCCATGTATTAACCTCGAAAACGGTGTGATGATCAGGAGATCATCTCGACGCCCTCATCCAGCTCCGCAATGTATGCCGCCACTTCCCGGAACGCGGGGTCGATGGAGTAGACCTCGCGAAAGGCCTCCACCGCTCGCGGAGCGTCGTTCAGGCCCACCAGAGTGATACCGAGCTCGTATTTCAGGCTGAGAAAATCACGCCGGTTGAGACCGCGTTCGCGCAGTCCCTGCTGGAGTTGTGACAGTGACTCCTTGAAATTTCCCAGTTCGCGAAAGATCTGACCGCGCAGCAGCAGCGCCGGGATCCGGTAGGCCGGAACGTCGAGGGAAGTCTGACTTTCCTCGATTGCCTGGTCGTTCATTCCCAGTTCCCGGTAGGCCACCGCCAGATTGTAGTGAAACTTCTGCTGATCGGCGTCATCGTCACCGGCGCTCGCGCTGCCCTCACGGATGGTCTGCTTGAGTGCTGCGAAGATACGCTCGACGCCGATATCGGCGTCGAGCGCGGCCGGGGCATGTTCAGTGCCGCGGTCAGGGATGGTGGCCAGATCATCCTCCCCGAGCTCCGCCGACAGCTCGGCGCCGAGATCGAAGAAATCGTCGTCCGCCGGGGTTATATCCAGCTTTTCCGCCCCCGCCGTCCGATTCGTGACCAGCAGGTCGGAATAGGCGCTCTTTTCCACCTCGCGGAAATCCGGAAACATCTCCCGCATCTGCCGGCGGAATTGTTCTTTGTCGGGCGCGATCTCGATGATTTTTTCGAGGATATCGAACGCCTCTTGGCGACGGTCGGTGGTGTAGTGGTGATGGAACACGCTCTGGTAATACGTGACGGCATCGGCAAAAAGGTTTTCCCGCTGATAGATGCGGGCAAGGGCGAGATTCGCTTCGATATGGTCTGCGTTGATTTTGACGATCTTTTTGAATATGGCAATGGCCATCGGCGCAAAGCCCTGCTCGACGTAGGACCGGGCGGCGCCCAGGTACTCGGTGACGGCTTCCTGCTGCAGATCCGCGGCCAGCATGGCATCGGCCAGCTTAATGCGCAGGCGGATGTTGCCGGGGTTTCGCTGCCACTGGCCGCGCAGGGTTTCGAGGGATGCCGACTCCTGCGATACCCGCTGCCGACCGCCAGAGGCGGCGGATTTCAGCAATTGTTTCAATCGGTTGAAAATTCCGGATGGCGGGGTCAATGGGATACCTGTCAGAAAAATGATGGCCTGGCAACGACGCCAACCGCAGCCATGCGCCGGGCCCCGAATCGCTGCGGCGTATTGCCGGGTACGCCGCGGTCATCGGGCCGGAAGGCGCAGTGATGCCGGCGCAGTCACGGTGCCATCCGGTTTTCGAGGCCAATCGGCACAGGCTGCGGGGTCACCGAAAATAGTGTTTTATAATTTCCGGTCAAAGTGCGTAGTGTTCTCTAAGTATCTGCGAAAGCTATTATATTTTTTGACTTTTGTCAATTGATTTGCTAGGAAATGTGCGCATGAAAGCGGCCGCGGGGCACCCGCGGGTGAAATCGATGCGATCCTGTGCCTGCCTTCGGCAGGCAGGCATGATTCTTGAGGGATCATTACGTTATTTATTCGACTGGCTTCCCGGCGACAATGGGCGTAATAACGACACGATACCCACGCCCGCTGATTTCCGGCGCCGCCATCGGCGTCACCGCTCCGGCCGGTCCCGTACAGGAGTCGTTCCTTGACCGGGGCTGCGACTGGCTGCGATGCCGGGGCTACCGCCCGGTTCCGGCGCCGGGAATTCTCCGGCGCCGGCATCACCTGGCCGGTACCCATGAAGAACGGCTGACGGACCTGCACCGGATGTTCGCCGATCCGGCCGTCGAGGCGGTGTTCGCCGCCCGCGGCGGCTACGGCTGCCTGCCGCTGCTGCCGCGCCTGGACTTCGAGCTCATCGCCCGCTCCCGCCGCCTGCTGGTGGGCTACAGCGACATCACCGCCATGCAACTGGCCATCTGGCAACGAACCGGGCTGGCCACCTGTTCGGGACCCATGGTGGCCATCGACATGGCCCGGCCGGGAGTGATCGCCGAGGAGCTGTTCTGGGCCCTGGTCGGCGGTGATTCCGGTCCCCGGGTGGCGGAATTGATCCAGCCCTGGCTACAGGCACCCGAGGTTGTCGTGTTGCGTCCGGGGACCGCCGCCGGGCCGCTGCTCGGCGGCACCCTGAGTGTTATCGCCGCGCTGGCCGGGACCACGTTCATGCCGGACTTCACCGATGCGGTCCTGATTCTGGAGGAGCCTGACGAGCGGCTCTTCCGGATTGATCGCTGGCTTACGCAGTTGCGCCTGGCGGGGATCTTCGCACGGGTGGGGATGGTGCTTCTGGGTCATTTCTCCTCCCCGGATGCGGAGGAGAACCGGATGTTCGGGGAATTTTTCCGCGAGTTTTTCGCCGCCGACCGGTTTCCGATTCTGGCCGGCATTCGCTACGGCCACTGTCCGCTGAGCCTGACGTTCATGCAGGGTATGGTCTGTGCCGTCGACGCCGACCGCGGTGCCATCTCGCTGCCGGGCTACCGGCAGCCGTGAACGGTGATGGAACCACGATGGAACCGTAAAAACTGCCGAAACACGCTGAAAAGGTATGGCCGCGCAGGGGTACTGTATGAATCGCCCCTCCAGATTCGCGGCGCGTAAGACCTGAGGAGTGAGCCTGCACGGAAGTACGTCGAATGATCTGACCGGCAATGAATATGGATGTGGATGGAGTGGTGATGATGAAACCCGCAGCGGTTGTTGAAGCTGACAGGTTGAATGGAGGGACGCGATGACCACCGCGGAATCGACCCCGGAACTGTTGGCCCAATGGGACCGGCAATATATCTGGAAGCCTTTTACCCAGATGAAGGAATACGCCGCCGGCCGGCAGATCATCATCGATCGCGGTGACGGGATCTACCTGTACGATATCGCGGGAAACCGTTATATCGACGGTATCTCCTCGTGGTGGGTGAACCTTCACGGCCATCGCCACCCGGTACTTGGTGCGGCGTTGCGCGAACAACTGGACAAGGTGGCCCACTGCGCGCTGGCCAGCCTGACCCACGAACCGGCCATTGGTCTGGCCCGTGAACTGGCCGCGGTGCTGCCCCCCGGTCTGACGCGCATCTTCTACTCCGACAACGGTTCGACGGCGGTGGAAGTGGCCCTGAAGATGTCCTTCCAGTACTGGCGCAACCTCGGCCGCACCGACAAGCGGACCTTTGTCTCCCTTGCGAATGCCTACCACGGCGACACCCTCGGGGCGGTGAGTGTCGGCGGTATCGAACAGTACCACGCGTTGTTCAAGCCGCTGCTGTTCGACACCTTTCGAGTGCCGGCACCATACTGCTATCGCTGCCCGGCGGGGAAGCGGCCCGAAACCTGCCGCCTGGAATGTCAGCAGCCGTTGACAGACCTGCTTATGGAGCATGCGGACGAGATCTGCGGTATCATCGTCGAGCCTCTGGTGATGGCGGTGGCCGGCATGCTGGTCTATCCACCGGCGTATCTGCGGCGGCTGCGGGAACTGGCCGACCGTTATGACGTTCATCTCATCGCCGACGAGGTGGCGGTGGCCTTCGGCCGCACCGGCAGGATGTTCGCCTGTGAACATGCCGGCATCACCCCGGACCTGATGTGCATGGCCAAGGGGCTTACCGGCGGCTACCTGCCGCTGGCGGTCACCGCTGCCACCGACCGGATCTACGAAGCCTTCTGGGGCGATTACGCCGACGGTAGAACCTTTTTCCACGGCCACAGCTACACCGGCAACCCGCTGGCGGCGGCCATCGGCCGGCGCAACCTAGAGTACTTCCGCGAGGCCGGGATCATCGCCGGTCTCCAGCCCAAGGTCGAATATTTTCAGCAGCAATTGCAGCGGTTTCGGGAACTGGAACACGCCGGCGACGTGCGGGGAATGGGGATGATCGGCGCGGTGGAGATGGTGGCGGACCGGCGTTGCGGTGAACCGTATCCCGCCGACCGGCGCATCGGCAAGCTGGTTGCCGACCGCTGCCTGGAAACCGGTGCCTACCTGCGGCCGCTGGGCGACGTGCTGTATTTCATCCCGCCGCTGTGCATCGAAAACGACCAGCTCGACGAATTGTTCGCCATCGCCTTCGATGCCGTTCGTGGCGTTACCGAGGGGCGGGAAGCATGACCGCCGCCGGTCACGCGGTGGTGGTCAGCGCCTGTCTGCTGGGGATTCCCTGTCGTTATGACGGCGGCGACAGGACCGACGGGCAGCTCATGCGGCGACTGGCGGATACCGGCACTGTTCCGGTGCCGCTGTGTCCGGAGCAATTGGCGGGCTTTGCCACCCCGCGGCCGCCGATGTTCTTTGCTGCCGGAGACGGTGACGAGGTGCTCGCCGGCCGGGGCCGGGTGGTCACCGCCGCCGGCGTCGACCTGACCGCGGCGCTGGTCGCCGGGGCCGAAGCGGCCCTGGCCATCGCCCGGCTGGCCGGGGCCCGGCTGGCGGTTTTCATGGACCGCAGCCCGTCCTGCGGCAGCACCGCAGTCTACCGGGGCGGCGGTCTCGTTGCCGGCACCGGAGTGACGAAGGCGCTCTTTTACCGGGCGGGGATCCGGGTGGTCACTGCCCGGGATTTCATTTCCGCCGCAGCGATCGCCGGGGAGGATTCCCGGTGAAGCCCGCTTATGATATCATCTGCCGTGACCATACCCCCGGTCCCCTGCTGGTGGCCCGGCAATTGCGGGAGCGGGGATATGATGTACTGCTGGTGCCCGCGGCGCCGGTGCGGTTGCCGGCGCCATTCTTTCTGCCGCTGGCCGCGGGTACGCCGCGCCGGCTGCTGGAGGAGAGCGGTGTTCTCGATGCGGATACGGTGCCGACGGCGCCGTGGTTTCGCTGGCGTGACCGGGAGGGTGCCGTCAGCGACTGGCCGGCTGCCGTCGGCGAACGGCGGCGGTGGCTCGAAGAACATTCGGTCGGTGCCGATGCCGGCTGGATCGATGAACTGCTCGAGCTGAACCGGGTCATCGACGGAGCAATGGCCGCCGGGGTGCAGATACCGCCGGTCGGCCTGCGGCATTACGGGGCGATCTTCCGGCTCCTGGTACGGCACGAGGTGCTGCGCGACAGCCGCCGGCTCGATGCCCCCGGCTGGATGGCGCGGCGGCGGCTGCCGCTGCCGCTCTGCCGTTTCCTCACCGCCCTGACACCGGTTATCTCGCTCTTTCGCTTCGTCGATTTGCCGCTGCCGGCCCTTGCCTGGGGTGTCGGTATCCTGCTGGCCGAAGACGCCGTGCCGGTGCCGGCGGCGGGGCTGGTGACGCGGCTGCGCCGCGACCTGCTGGAGCGGGGCGCCGAGCTCGCCGATGAGCCCCTGCCGCTGGTATTTGACGGCAAGTGGTGTATCGGTATAGGAAGAAACAACCGGGTCGAGGTGCGCGGCCGGCACATGATCGTCGATGGCGATCACACAACCCTGCTCGATGCCATTCCGCCGCTTCACCGGCGCGGCGATGTCCGCCGGCTGGTGCGCCTGGAACATCCCGGTTTCCGCCTGCGGGAGGATGCCGAACCGATGTCGGCGCCGGCAGGGGATAAAGGTTTCGCTGCCGAAAACGACCTGCCGGTGCCGGAGTTGCGGCTGCCGGACGCCGCGCCCCTCACCGGCGCGGCGGCGGAGATGCGGCTGCCGGACGCCGCGGGCGGCATGCGCCGTTTTTCCTGGCGGGCGGCGACGACGGCCGCTGATGGTGGCGAGACGGTGTCCGGAATGCCGGACAATGGCATGTCGACGTCCCCGGCATGGGGTTTTCGTCCCGCCGCCCCGGCGGTGATGGGCGGGGCCTTTCTGCCTGTTGCCCGCGGCTACCTGCGGCTGTATTTCTGTGGCTGGGATAACCTGCCGGGTTTCGGCCTCGGCGGTCTGATCGGCGCCGCCGCGCAAACCGTGGCGATGATTACCGACTTCGACGACCGCGCCTGAAGCAACCGGAGGTTGGTGCCGAGCGCCGCGGCCGCAGTGATCATGAGCCCGTAATGACTGCCCACATGGCGCCACAAGGGGATGGCGCCGTAACCGTTTCGGATTCGCGGCACCTTCTTACCGGGGAATGAGGGTGTGGAGAAGGACGTCGAATGACTCCGCCGGAAGCGCCCTGTGCGGGCGGCACCACCGGCGGGTAGTGACGCGGATGGGGTTGATCCGCAGCCATCAAGGCTGTCACCGCATGAACACCGGAGAGAGAACATGACCGCGCTGGACGTCATTATCTGTATGGTCGTCATTCTGACGATGGTCTACGGTTATTTCAAGGGTTTTTTGTCGGAAATCCTGTCGCTTGTCGGTGTCTTCGTCAGCCTGGTGGTTGCCGGCCGGCACTACGAGTCGGTCGCCGCCTACCTGCTGCCTGTCGTCAGACTGACCCCCGTGGCCGGTTTCCTGGCCTTCGTTTTCCTGTTGTTCGGTGTTATGCTGGTATTCGGGATCGTGCGGATGCTTGTCCGCCATGCCACCGTGCAGGCGGAGATCGGCTGGTTCGACCGGCTGCTGGGCGGCGTTCTGGGGATCCTCAAGGGCCTGGTGCTCACCTCCATCATGATCTTCATGATCGGTTTTATCTGGGGCCGGGATATCCCTTTCCTGCAGCACTCCCGGCTGGTGCCGGTACTCAGAGGCTGTTCACAGGTTACCCTCGGCCTGTTGCCGGAACGCTTCCGGGCGCTGGCCGATGCTGCCGGGGATACCGGCACGGCCGGGCCGGGGAAAGGAAAGCCATGACCACTTCCACGGCCCGGCGGCCGCCTTACCGCCGGTTCCATGTCCGGTTGGCGGGGTTCGTCCTCATGGTTCTGCTGCCGTTGTTGCTGCCGCCCACCGGGATGGCACGGGACGGCGAAGACCGGGCCCTGCTGGTGTCCCGCGGAACGGCGGTGATCGGCGAGAGCATCGCCGCCGCCCGCGAGGAGGCAATCCGGGATGCCCTGGAACGGGCGCTGGAAACCTACATTTTCGCCCGGCTGGGGGCCGGGCAGGGGCAGGAGGAGCTGGTACGCGATACCATCCTGCAACGCCGGGAGCGCTACATCCTTTCCTACGAACTGCAGTCCAGCCGCATGCTGGGGGAGATGTACCAGGTCGAGGTCAACGCCTATCTCCACGCCGGCCTGCTCCAGGCCGATCTCACCGATATCCTGACTCCCACCCGCCAGGCCGTGAACCGCATCGACCTGGTGCTTGACGCCATGTCGGCGTCCGGGCCCTCGGCCGCGGCCCATTCCGCCCCGGAACGCCTGGTGGCGAATCTTGCCCGGGAACTGGCGGCCTACGGTTTCACGCCGCGGATTGTTTCCGGTGCTCCGGCGGCGGCTGTCCGGGCGCGCTTCCGGCGGCTGACTGAAGATGCCGGAACGGAGGCCGCCGCGACACCGGATATGCCGCTGCCGGAGCTTGAAGACGGTGATGCCGAACTGGTGGTACTGATCGCCGCCGATCCGGTCCGGGAGGGAGTGATCGCAACCGTCGATAAAACCGTGCTTACGGGCGGTTTCGAGCTGTTTTTCGCCGACTGCGTCAATCGTCTGGCGAACCGCTTCGCTGATCATGATGTCCGGGTGGTGGCCGGTGATCCGGCCGGCGGCCGGGAACGCCTCGACGAGCGCCTGGCGGAGATGCTGAACAACATGGTGATGGAATACCTGTTGCGTGAATACGCCGTTTTTCCCGCGCACTCCCGGGAGTTGATCGTGTCCCTACGGGGGATCCGGCATTTCGCCGATCTCCGGCAACTGCGGTCGGCCCTGGAAGCGCTGCGGACGGTGGAATCGTCCGCAATCGACCGGCTGGCCGCCGGCCAGGTCGATCTCCGGGTGCGTACCTTCGCCTCCGGCGAGATGCTGGTCGACTGGTTCGGCGGTTACCGTTTCGCCGACGGTCGGCGCTGTCGGGCGATCCTTGAACCGCCCGCCGGGGAACGGATTCTGGTCGATCTCCGCGATGAATCTGCCGCGTCACCTTGAGCGCCGCCTGCGGGAAATCGCCCCCGGTTTCCCCGCGGTACCGTTACTGGCGGCGGTCTCCGGCGGCGGCGATTCCATGGCCATGCTGCGGGCGCTGCTGATGCTCCGCCGGCGCCGGACGTTTTCGCTGGGGGTGGTCCATTTCAATCATCGGCTCCGGGGCGAAGACGCCGATGCCGATGAACGGTTCGTCGCCGCCGTCTGCCGGGAGGCGGGCATTCCGCTGTCAGTCGGTCAGTGGCGCGAGCGGGGCGGCACGGCGACGGGGCGGGTTCCCGAGGACTCCGCCCGGCAGGCCCGTTACGCCTTCTTCTCCCGCTGTCTCGCGCGTTGTCCGGAGAGCCTGATCCTGACCGCGCATACCGCCTCCGACCAGGCGGAGACGATGGTCATGAACCTGCTGCGGGGTACCGGACTGCGCGGTCTGAAAGGGATTCCGGGGCGCCGCGGGCGCATCGTGCGGCCGCTGCTGGATGTTTCCCGGGAGCGGCTTGCCGCCTGGGCTGACCGGCACCGGGTGGCATACCGCGACGACGCCACCAATGCCGACCCGGCCTATACCCGCAACCGTATCCGCCGCCGGGTGATGCCGGTGCTGCGGGAGGCGGCCGACGATCCCCGGCTCGATGAGCACCTGGCCGCCACCGCCGTCACCCTGGCGGCCGATCTGGAGGTGCTTGACGGACTGGCGGATGAAACCTTCCGCCGGCTGGCCGAGCATCGCTCCGGGGCGGTGGCATTGCCGGCGGTGGAACTGGCGTCCCTGGCACCGGGGCTGCTGGTGCGGGTGCTCGCCCGGGCGGTCACCGCGGCGGGTGTTGACCGCCAGCCGCGGCGGGATACGCTGGCAACCCTGGCGGGCATTGTTTGTCGGCGTCGGCCGGCGGAATATCACCTGGGTAACGGCATTCGTGCCCGGCTGGCATCCGGCCTTTTCGTCATCGTCTTCCCCGTAGATTGACGCTACGTGCATGATCTGCACAGGTGTATCCTTTTGCCTGTAGATGATGTCTGCCGGGTTCAGGGCGACGTTGCGTGATGATGAAGTAGGGGCGACACTTGCGGTCGGCCCGGTTTAGTGGCGAGTACGGGCGAAAAATTTTTCGCCCCTCCTTCCGGGATAATGAACAACCCGGAAATGAATAACCTGGAAATGAACAACCCGGAAATGAATAACCTGGAGCGGTGGTGAAGCCGTCAAAAGGAGAACGCTGTTGACCCCCAGGAGGATCGATGCCGCCATCGGGCGGGCAGTGGAAATCCTCACCGCCGCCCAACGTCCGGCGGCGCTCACCGGCGCCGGGATCTCGGTATCGAGCGGGATTCCCGCCTTTCGCGGTGCCCAGGGGCTCTGGGAACGCTACGATCCCGAGGAGTACGCCCACATCGATGGTTTCCGGGCGGCGCCGGAGAAGGTCTGGAAGATGCTCGGCGAGATGTATACCGTGATCGACGGTGCCGTGCCCACCGCGGCACATCTGGCCCTGGCCGATATGGAGGCCGCCGGGCGGCTCGGGGGCGTGATCACCGCCAACGTCGACGGTCTGCACCAGGCGGCGGGCAGCCGCCGGGTGATCGAGTTCCATGGCAGCTTCCGCACCCTGGTCTGCCTCGAATGCGGTCGGCACTACAACCCCGTCGCCGGCGTTCTCCCTCCTGCCGGCATCCCCCGCTGCGAGTCCTGCGACATCGTTCTGAAACCGGATGTCGTGCTCTTCGGCGAGACGATTCCCGTCCGGGCGCAGGAGGAAGCCCTCGCCCTCGCCGCTGCGGCCGACGTGATGCTGGTGATCGGCACCTCGGCGGTGGTCTACCCGGTTTCCGATCTGCCGCTGATCACCGCCCGCCACGGCGGCCGGATCATCGAGATAAACCTCGAAGCGACCGATCTCAGCCGGGTAGCGGCGGTGTCCCTCTGCGCCCCGGCGGACGAGGTGTTGCCGGAGATCGCCCGGCGGGTGATGGACCGATCCAATCCGCTCTGCGGACGGTAACTCATTGAATCAGACGGCGGTGCCCGTCTGTCCGGGGCAGATGCATTTTCGGCACCCGCAAGAGGTGCCCCTACGGAATCGTCTTTGCGGTGCTCCAGGTTGAGTCATTGCGGCGAGCGGTGACGCCGCATGGTTCAATTATTGCGTGCCGTGAATCCGGGTCGGCACCCGCGAGGGGTGCCCCTACGGCGGCCACGGGGGGCCGCCGCTACTGCTGTTACGGCGACGTCCATTTTCGGCGTATTTTGGCAGACATTAAGATATCATCGACATCGACTATATTGACAGCGAGGTAATGATATGAAAATCGGCATCATCGGCGGCAGTGGTCTCTACGATATGGAAGGTCTGGAAAACGTCCGCACCGAACATGTAACCACCCCCTTCGGCCTGCCGTCGGCGCCGCCGCTGTGCGGTACCCTCGAAGGCTGTGAACTGGTTTTTCTGCCGCGGCATGACGTGGGCCACGTCCTGCAGCCCGGAGAAATCAACTACCGCGCCAATATCCATGCCCTCAAACAGGTGGGAGTGGAACGCATCGTCTCCATCAGCGCCGTGGGCAGCATGAAGGAGGAGATCCGCCCCGGCGATATGGTGGTGGTGGACCAGTATATCGATCGCACCAGCGGCAGAAACGGTACCTTCTTCGGTGACGGCATCGTTGCCCACATCGCTTTCGCCGACCCGGTATGTCCCGAGTGCCGGGAGGCGCTCGTCGCTGCCTGTCGCGACCTGGATATTTCCTGCCATGAGAGGGGTACCTACGTCTGCATCAACGGGCCGCAGTTTTCCACCCGGGCGGAATCACTCCTCTACCGGCAGTGGGGGGTGGATGTAATCGGCATGACCAACCTGCCCGAGGCGCGGCTGGCGCGGGAGGCGGGGATATGCTACGCCTCCCTGGCGCTGGCCACCGACTACGACTGCTGGCACGAGGCCCATGACGACGTCAGTACCCAGGCGGTGCTTACCGTTATCCGCCAGAATGTCGCCAACGCCCGGCGCATCATCCGGAAATTGACCGGTACCATGCCGGCGGCCGCCGCTTGCGGCTGTGCCCGTGCCCTCGACGGCGCCGTCATTACCCACGAGGACCGTATCACGCCCGAAAT
Source organism: Candidatus Anaeroferrophillacea bacterium (assembly GCA_016933675.1). Classification (GTDB taxonomy): domain Bacteria; phylum Desulfobacterota; class Anaeroferrophillalia; order Anaeroferrophillales; family Anaeroferrophillaceae; genus JAFGAM01. The sequence continues at coordinate 119,220 of JAFGAM010000126.1, read as the reverse complement.
CAGGGAGCGGCTGCGCTGGATTCTGCCGCGGTCATGATGAAAATTTTATTTATTGACTGCTTCTCCGGTATCAGCGGCGACATGTTTCTCGCTGCCTGTCTCGACCTCGGTTTTCCCCCTGAGCGGCTGCAGGCGTCCCTCGAACCTTTCGGGCTCGGACGTGAGTTCCGCCTTGACATCGGCCGTGGCCACCGCCATGGTATCGCGGGAATGAAATTCACCGTCGTGCCCCTGGACCAGGCCCCAAAACACCACCGGTCGTGGCAGGAGATCCGTGCCCGGCTGGAGGCCGCCGGCCTCGACCCGGTGGTACGGGACCGGGCGGTCGATATCTTTACCCGCCTCGCGACCGCCGAGGCCGCGGTCCACGGCACTACCCTCGAAGCGGTGCATTTCCATGAAGTGGGGGCGCTTGACAGCATCGCCGATATCGTCGGCATCGCCGCCGCCCTCCACTGGTTTGCCCCGGACCGCGTTATCGCCGCTCCGCCGGCGCTGGGCCGGGGGCTGACGACCTGTGCCCACGGCCACATTCCGGTGCCGGTGCCGGCGGTAGTGGAGCTGCTGCGGGGCATGCCGGTACTCCAGACCGCCATCGGTCACGAACTGACCACTCCCACCGGCGCCGCGGTGCTGGGTGCCGTGGTTGACGAATTCGTCACCGCCGCCCTGCCGCTGGCGTGGACCATGGATGCCTCAGGCACCGGGATCGGCGACCGGGATCTGGCCGAGCAGCCCAATATTCTGCGCCTTTTCACCGGTACGATGGCTGCTATTCCGATGGCGACCCGGGAGATGATCGTCCGGCTGACGGCGCGGGTGGACGACATGACCGGCGAGGAACTGGGGGCCCTGCGGGCCGAACTCGCCGCCGCCGGGGCGTTGGATGTCGTGTTTCTGCCGGCGCAGATGAAGAAGGACCGGCCGGGTACCGTGATCGAGGTGCTGGTGTCGCCGGCGGCCGAGGCACGGCTGGTGGAAGCGCTGTTCAATCACGCTGCGACCCTTGGCGTCACCCGCGAATACGTGCAACGCTGGCGCCTCGAGCGCGTGGTGAAAACCGTCGCAACCCCCTGGGGGCCGGTGCGGCTGAAAACCGCCCGGCTGCCGGACGGGACGGTGGTGCGGGTGAAGCCGGAATACGACGATCTGCGGCGCATCGCCCGCGACCATGGCCTGTCGCTGGCCGAAGCCCGGCGGCTGGTACTGGGCAAAGCCGATATATCCTGAGGGGCGAGGGACGGGGGGTTAGGGGCTTGACAGCAGTGGCTTTCACTCGCCCCTCGCTCCTGCTTCCAAAAAACATTGCCGGCTTACGTTGTTCCCCGGGGAACAGGAGCAGCTCCGGCAGCTCGATTTCTGCCTTGTGCTCGCGTCGCTGAAATTGCCCAACGCGCCCCCGGCGGGGTTCAGACAGCGCCAATTTCCGCGCTCCGCGCGCCGGGAAAGGCGATGAAATCAGGGCCGAATCGTCCCGCACCCACCCTCCGGGAGGAGATAACCCGCGGTCCGGAAAACGCGCCGCCAGCAAACTATTGTTGCATATGGCCGCATCCATGAAAAATCAGCCATCATCATTGCAGCGCAACATCGGCATCGCGGCGCATATCGACGCCGGCAAGACCACCATCACCGAGCGCGTCCTGTTCTGCACCGGGGTGACCCACAAGCTCGGCGAGGTCCACGACGGCGATGCGGTGATGGACTGGATGGCCCAGGAACAGCAGCGCGGCATCACCATCACCTCGGCCGCCGTCTCCTGCTCCTGGCACGACCACCAGATCACCATCATCGACACCCCCGGCCACGTCGACTTCACCGTTGAGGTGGAACGTTCCCTGCGGGTGCTCGACGGCATGGTGGCGGTCTTCTGCGCCGTCGGCGGCGTCGAACCGCAGTCGGAAACCGTCTGGCACCAGGCGGACCGCTACCGGGTGCCGCGCCTCGCCTTCGTCAACAAGATGGACCGGCTGGGCAGCGATTTTTATGCCGTGGTCGAAGAACTGCGTGAAAAGCTCGGTGCCCGGCCGGTGGTGGTGCAGTTGCCCGTCGGCCGGGAGGCGGGTTTTTCCGGGGTTGTCGATCTTGTCTCCGGTCGTTGCCTGCGGTGGGACGGCACCGGCGATGATCCTTTCGCCTGCCGCGAGGCGGAGATTCCGGCAACCATGGCGGACGAGGTCCGGCACTGGCGCCAGCGGCTCCGGGAGCAGGTGGCCGAGCACGACGACGGCCTGCTGGAGCGCTACCTCGAGGGTGATGAACTGCCTGAAGCCGATGTCCGGCGGGTGCTCCGGGAACTTGTCATCAACCATCGCGCAGTCCCTGTTCTTTGTGGAAGTGGCTTGAAAAACAAGGGGATACAACCGCTTCTTGATGCAGTGGTTGATTACCTGCCGGCACCTGCCGAGGTCTTGCCGGTGCATGGTACCAATCCCCTGACTGGTGCCGAAGAAACCCGGCCGCCGCTGGTGGACGCGCCGCTCACCGCCCTGGTATTCAAGGTCGCGATGATGGAGGGCCGGCGGCACGTTTTTCTCCGCATCTATGCCGGTAGCCTGGCGGTGGGGCAGGAGGTGTACAACCCGCGTCTGGATGTTCGTGAGAAGGTTGCCCGTATATTCCGCATGATGGCCGACAAGAAACAGCGGCTTGACCGGGCGATGGCCGGTGATATCGTCGTCCTCATGGGGCTTCGTCACAGCGCCACCGGCGATACCCTGTGCGATCGTGAGCATCCGCTGCTGCTGGAGGGGATGTCCTTCGCCCGCCCGGTGATCACCGCCGCCATCGAGCCGCGCCACAACAGCGACCAGGACAAGCTCTGGGAGGTGTTGCAGAAGCTGAGCGATGAAGATCCCACCTTCAATGCCCGCCAGGACGACGAGACCGGCCAACTGGTAATCTCGGGGATGGGCGAGCTGCATCTCGAGGTGGTGACCGACCGGCTGCGAACCGAGTACAGTCTGGAAACCAACCTTGGCAAACCCCAGGTTCTCTACCAGGAATCCATTACCGGCAGCGGCACCGCCGCGGGCCGCTTCGAACGGGTCGACGAGGAAGAAAAGAAACGTCAGTTCGCCCGCCTGCTCATCGGGGTTGCCGCCCGCGAACGTGGTGCCGGCAACGAGGTTTCATGGGCCGATGATCTGCCGGAGCTGACCGCCGACCAGCGGGCAGCGGTCCTCGAGGGGATCGACGAGTGCCTCAACGGCGGGGTTGTCCGGGGCTATCCGCTGGTTGACGTGGCGGTACGCGTCGCGACGGTGGAAGGCGAGCCGGCGGAGTTTACCCGGGTGGCGCTGAAGGTGGCGGCGGTACAGGCGCTGCGCGACGCCGTGGGAGCGGCGGATCCGGTGCTGCTGGAGCCGATCATGAAGGTCGCCATCGTCGTGCCGCCGGAGCATCTGGGCGAGGTCATCGGCGATCTGAACGCTCGTGGCGGCCGGGTGCAGGCCATTGAGCACGGCGAGCGGTTCACCGTGGTGGCGGCCATGGTTTCCCTGCGCCGGCTCTTCGGCTATACCACCGTTCTGCGTTCGGCCACCAAAGGGAAGGGCAGTTTCACCATGCAGTTTTCCCGCTACGATCTGACCGCCGCCTAGTTTTCATCGTCGGACGCGCCGGCGGATTTTGGCACGCCGGGGCAAAGGATTTATCATGAACGTTGCAAGATCGACCGGCAGCGGCACCGCTGCCGGTACCCGGCCGGACGAGATCGAAGAACTCTACCGTGATCTCTTCGACAACGCCCCGGTAGGCATCTTCCGCACCACCGCCCGGGGGGAGGCCCTGGAGGTCAACAGTGCCCTGGCCCGGATGCTGGGCTTGGGGACGCCGGCGGCGGTGGCACATTACCGCGATCTTGGTACCCAGTTGTATGTCGATCCCGAGCGGCGGCGGGAGTTCATCCGCAGGCTGCAACGCGACCGGCAGGTGAAAAACTTCGAGTACGAGGCCCGCACCGTCGACGGCCGACATGTCTGGGTGTCCGTGAATGCCCGGGCGAAACCGGGGCCAAAGGACGATCCCGACAACTTCACCATCGAAGGCTTCACCACCGATATCACCGAGTACCGGCAGGCGGAGAAATTCCTGCGGCAGAGCGAGGTGCGGCACCGGACGATCCTGAAGACGGCGATGGACGGTTTCTGGATTGCCGACCGCGACGGTCGTTTGCTGGAGGTTAACGACACCTATGCCGCCACGAGCGGCTACAGCGTTGCCGCGCTGCTGACCATGCGGATCGCCGACCTTGAAGACATCGAATCTCCGCTGGATGTCGCCGCACGCATGCAGCGGCTTTTCGAGCGGGGCCAGGACCGTTTCGAAAGCCGTCATCGCCGCCGGGACGGCAGCACCTTCCCGGTCGAGGTCAGCGTTCAATATCGCCCGGAAGCCCCCGACCTGATCATTACCTTTTTACGCGATATCACCGAGATCAGGAATGTCCGGGAGGAACTGCGCCGCAGCGAGGCCCGTTACCGGTTGTTGTTCGAGGAAGGGCCGGACGGCGTGGTGGTACTCGACCCCGAAACCGCGGCGATTATCGAATTCAACGACCAGGCCTGCCGGCAACTGGGCTACAGCCGGGAGGAATTCAGTCAATTGAATGTCGCGGATATCGACGTGGTGGAATCACCGGATGACACCGCGGCGCGCATAGCGGATGTAATTGAAACCGGCCGGGCCGATTTCGAGACCTCCCACCGCGCCAAAGACGGCGGGCTCCGCCATGCCCGGGTGACCGCCCAGGCGCACCGGGTGGAGGCGGATCTTATCTATCACTGCATCTGGCGCGATATCACCGACTGGAAGCGGGCCGAGGAGGAACGCGAAAAGTTGCAGGCGCAGTTGCTCCAGGCCCAGAAGATGGAATCCGTCGGCCGGCTGGCCGGCGGGGTCGCCCATGACTTCAATAACATGCTGGGGGTCATCCTCGGCCACGCCGAACTGGTGCTGGAGCAACTGGAGCCCGGATCGCTGCTGTTCGGCAGCCTGAAGGATATCCGCGCCGCGACGGAGCGGTCGGCCGCCCTCACCCGGCAGCTGCTGGCCTTCGCCCGCAGACAGGCCATCTCTCCCCGGGTACTGGATCTCAACGACACCATGCAGGGGATGCTCAAGATGCTGCGCCGCCTTATCAGTGAGAACATCGAGCTTCTCTGGCACCCGGATCCCGCTCTGTGGCCGATCCGGGTCGATCCGTCTCAAGTCGACCAGATAGCCGCCAATCTGTGTGTCAACGCCCGTGACGCTATCGCCGGCACCGGCACCATCGGCATCGAAACCGCCAATGTCAGCTGCGACAGGGAATATTGCGCCGGCCATCCGGATTGCATGCCCGGTGATTACGTCCGCCTGACCGTCCGTGACGATGGCTGCGGCATCGATCGGGAGATTGTCGAGCGGATCTTCGAGCCATTTTTTACGACCAAGGAACTCGGCATGGGGACCGGTCTCGGCTTGTCGACGGTCTACGGCATCGTGACCCAGAACAACGGTTTCATTGCCGTAAACAGCGTCCCGGGGGCCGGGACAGCTTTCGCCGTTCATCTCCCCCGATACCGCTCCGGGACCGTTTCCGCCGGTGCCCTAGATGTATCTGAGGAAACGACCGCCGAACACGAAACCATCCTCCTGGTAGAGAACGAGCCGGCGATCCTCGACATGACCGGCATCATGCTCCGGCGTCTGGGCTACCGGGTGCTGCCGGCCGGTTCGCCGGGTGCCGCCATCCGCCTGGCGCGTGCATACCACGGCAAGATCGATCTGCTGCTGACCGACGTGATCATGCCGGAGATGAACGGCCGTGATCTTGCCGCCGCCTTGCACCAGAGCCGTCCCGGTCTCCGGAGCCTTTTCATGTCGGGCTACACCGCCGACATCATCGCCCGCCACGGGGTGCTGGATCAGCACATCCATTTCATCCAGAAGCCGTTTTCGAGAAAGGAAGTGGCGATTAAACAGGCAGGTACTGACTGAATGTTGCTGAAACTTTTTCTCGCCTTTACCCTCATTCCCCTGGCGGAGCTCTACGTGCTCATCGAGACCGGGCGGCTGATCGGCACCGTTGCCACCATCCTGCTGGTCATCGGCACCGGGATAGCCGGCGCCGCGCTGGCGCGGCAGCAGGGCCTGCGCACCATGTACCAGGTGCGGTCCAGCCTCGACCGGGGGGTCATGCCGGCGGAGGAACTGGTGGACGGCCTGTTGATCCTCGTCGCCGGGGCGGTGCTCCTGACCCCCGGGTTGATCACCGATGCCTGCGGTCTCTTCCTCCTCTGGCCGCCTGGGCGGCGTCTGGTCAAGGACCGGCTCAGGGAACGGATGGATGTGTGGATCGTCACGCACCGTCATTTCCCGCCCGACAACCGGGGCGGCTACTGAAAGTTTCCGGGGCGTCGGCGTAGGAGGGGCGGTTCGCGAACCGCCCCTATATCTGCGCAGTGGCTCCGGTTACGGGAAGGATCTGATGGCGGCGGTATCCTGTCCGTGTGCCTGCGGTTCCGGAACGCGTCATTCAGCCGTACTCCCCGGCATGCCGGACGGGTTCGAGTCATCATCCGGGCGCCCGGGGTTCGATTCCCCGGCGGCCGGTGGGGTTTTGGCCGCCGCAAAGGTGGTGGCGGCGGTTGCCGTGGCTTCTTCCTCAGGTGGAATACTGATGCCGTGGAGCCGGTCGACCACCCGTAGCAGGAATTCCGAAGCCATGGTCACCGACCGGTTGACGTTGATCAGCCGCGCCGCCTCCGGATCGTCGAACTGTTCCTCCCGCAGGCCCCGGACCACCATGCCGATCGCCTGGTCGTTGTCAGCGGCGATATGGCCGAAGATGGTGCCCAGCTTTTTCCCCCGATCCGTTTCCCCCTCGATGAGCCGCTGGATGTTCTTCAGCAGCCGGGCCACCCGGCGACGGAACTGGTTGCGCAGATCCTGCAGGGTGGTGCCTTCCTCCGCGTCTCCGAAGATTTCGAAATCACGACGGATGTCGTAAAAAAGCTTGGCCGCGAAGACAATATCCCGCGCCGCCTGCACCATGGTAGCGATCCGGGTGCCTTCGGACGGTTCCAGGGGTTCGGCGGCGACATCGGCGGCGTAAGCGAGGATCCGCACCTCCAGCCGCTTCAGGCGGTCGTAGAGCTCCTCGTAGCGGATTAGTGGGAAATCACCGAATTCGTAGACCGCCAGGCGGACCTTGATTTTGTAATGCAGGATGTCCACCGGATTCAGGTTCAGCAGCAGGAGAATGAACTTCATCGCGTTTTCCAGCAGGTGATCGATCTCCTGCCGGAGGGCGGCGAGGGCAGCTTCGGGAACCGCGGCCGGAACCCGGTCGATGTAATGGGCCAGGGGATGGACGGCGGATTTGAAGCACCGTTCGAGGAATACCGCCAGTCGGGGGATGAACGGCCCGAGGATGATTATCCCCAGAGCATTGAACAGCGTGTGAAAAAGGGCGAGGGCGAAAACCGGTTCCGTCTGCAGGCGGGCGGTGACCAGCACCAGGTGGATCAGCGGCCGCAGCAGCGTTAGGGCGAGAACAGCGGTGATGCCGTTGAAGAGCAGGTGGGCGAGGGCGACCCGTTTCTTGTCGGGGACGCCGCCCAGCGCCCCGAGCATGGCGGTAACGGTGGTACCGATGTTGGCGCCGATGAGCAGGGCGGCGGCCATGGGAAAGGTGATGATCCCCGACTGCAGGGCGCCCAGGGTGGTGGCGGTGGTGGCCGAACTTGACCTGATGGCAGCGGTCAGCAGGGCGCCGATGGCGACGAAGACCGCTACCGGATAGTCCCAGAAACGGCTGAAATCCATGGCTGCCAAGTCGCCGAGGCCCTCCTTCATGTAGTCGATACCGAGCAGCAGCAGACCAAGGCCGGCGAGCAGCCAGGCGGCGGCGGTGAGGTGCCGGTGGTCGCCGGCGAAGATCAGCAGGATGCCGCCGGCGCCCACGGCCGGCAGGGCCAAAGCGGCCAGGGACAGTTTGAAGCCCAGCACCGCCACCAGCCAGGCGGTGGCGGTGGTGCCGAGGTTGGCGCCGAAGATCACCCCGACGCCGGCGGTGAGCGGCATCAGCCCGGCACCCACCAGGGAGAGTACCAGAAGCGAGATCATGGAACTGCTCTGCAGCACCGCGGTGGTCAGCATCCCGGTGCCCATGGCCGCCGGAATGGTGCCGGTGGAGCGCCGGATGAGGCGCCTGAGACCGCCTCCGGCGGCCTGTTTCAGGCCGTCTTCGAGCAGGCGCATGCCGAGCATGAACATGCCGAGCCCGGCCAGTGGGAGTAGCAGATTGATATCGGTCATGCCGTTCATGAAACCATCATCTCCCGGAACAGCCGTTTAGCGGTGATTTCGCGACGGTCCCGTCAAATTGTCCGGGGTCCTGGGGCAGCTTTATCGCCATCGCTCTTTCCATCCCCGTTGTCGGGTTCGATGTTCTTCTGCACCACCAGTTCGCGGGTTTCGATTACCAGGGCACAGAGGAAGCCGAGTTCCGGCCGGGTATCGCGGTAGACGCAGCCGCCGTCAAGCAGAATGAGCGGCGATCCCGACGCCAGGGAGCGGCGGATGTCATCCAGCGGCCGCGGGGTGTGGCCGGCGATCACCGTACGGTTGCCGATTTTTGCCGGGTCGATATCGCGGCGCCGGGTCCAGAGCATGGCCTCAAGGTCGGCGAAGGGATCGGCAATGTCGGTATCGATGCCGGCGTGGACGATGAGATAGTCGCCGCAGATCAGGTAATGGGGAAGGGAACCGATCCACGCCAGGTAGTGCGGCGGCAGGTTGCAGGGAGCGTCGCTGATCGCGAAGCTTGCCAGGGTCGTCCCGGCGCCGTTGGAAAGCCAGGAAGGGTCGCCGGCGGCATAGAAATCGAGCAGCATCTGTTCGTGGTTGCCGCGCACCGACGCCATGGTGTAACCACGCTCCTGCAGTGCCATGACCATGTCCAGCACCCCCTTGCTGTCGGGGCCGCGGTCGATGAGATCGCCGAGGAGGATGACGGTATCGGTCGGGGTGACCGCCAGACGGTCGAAGAGCAACCGGTCGAAGGTTCGCCGGCAGCCATGAATGTCACCGATGACGATGGTGCGCCCGCCGCCTGATGAGGGTGGATGTCTGTTGTGCCGCATACCCGAACTTGTAACTAAAAATCCGCTTGTCTGTCAAAACCTATTGTGCGACTATGCTCTCCTCCGGCAGTACCGGCGATCATGATGGAACTGTGACCATGCCGAAACATGAAGGAAACGGTCGCCCGGCGACCGTTTCCCCTTCAGGGTGCGCAGATCGAGGGAATGTATGCGGAAAAGCCCGCCGCGGTGGCGTGTGCGGGATGTTGATATTGCAGCAGGAACGGGGTGTTGATGTTGCGGCAGCGGCGGAGAGGATAAACAGTGTGCGACAACGAGCGGGAACCTGCCGTCGATGATCTCGAACGGCTGCGGCATCGTATCGACGACATCGACGAGCGGCTTGTCGATTTGCTGGCCGAACGTCGGCGGACGGTGGATGAGGTGGTGGCGTGCAAACGGGCCCGACGGCTGCCGGTCTACCATCCGGCGCGGGAGGAGGATCTCCTCTCCCGCCGCCGGCGGCAGGCGGCGGTCCAGGGACTCGACCCCGATTTTCTCGAGGAACTGTTCCGCCTCATTCTGCGTCAGTCCCGCCGGACCCAGAGCCGGCGACTGACCGCCGAGGGTATTCTGCCGGGCGGGCGGGTGCTGTTGGTCGGCGGCGGCGGCGGGATGGGAACGTTCCTGCGCCGGCTCTTCGCCGCCGCGGGTTACGAGGTGCGCGTTCTCGAAACCGGCGACTGGGAACATGCCGGGGAACTGGGCGCCGGCATCGATGCCGCCATCGTCGCCGTCCCCATCGGTCGCACCGAGGAGGTCATCCGCCGGCTTGCGCCGCTGCTGCCGGAAAAAGCGGTACTTGCCGATATCACCAGCATCAAGGAACGCCCGGTGGCGGCGATGCTCGCCGCCCACGGCGGACCGGTGGTGGGGCTGCATCCGCTTTTCGGCCCCGGTCTCGCGTCGATGGACAAGCAGGTGGTGGCGGTCACCCCCGGACGCGACGACGAGGGCTGCCGCTGGCTGCTGGACCAGATCGCCGCCTGGGGCGCGATTCTCATGACCACCACGCCGGCGGAACACGACCGGCTGATGGCGGTGGTCCAGGGACTGAGGCACTTCGCCACCTTCGCCTTCGGGCGCTTTTTATGGCGGCGGGGGGTTGACATCTCCCGGACGCTGGAGTTTTCGAGTCCCATCTACCGGTTGGAACTGGGCATGGTGGGGCGGCTTTTCGCCCAGGATCCGGAACTGTATGCTGATATCATCCTCGCCGACGACGAGCGGCGGCGGATGCTGGGGGAATATGCCGATGCCGTTCGGGAGGCGGCCGAAACCCTTGTTGCCGGCGACGGTGACGCCTTCCGCCGCGAGTTCCGCGAGATCGCCGAATGGTTCGGCGCCTTCAGCGAGCAGGCTCTCAGGGAAAGCGGCTATCTGATCGACAAGCTGATCGAACGGTTCTGATCATCATCCGGTTGGCGCAATTCGGCAATCGACCCGGTTCCATTTCCTTCAGTCATGATCATGATGGGAGTTGTCATCGGCAGGGGACGTTGCCGGGACATCCGGCGAACGGAGGGATTCCAGGGCGATTTCCACCGGGGTGAGAAACTTTTTGCGGTTGTTGCATTCCTTGCAGCAGGGAACTACATTACCCTTGACGCTCCGGCCGCCGCGGGCCAGAGGCACCACGTGATCCATGGTGAGCGCCTCCGGCGGCACTCGGCGGCCGCAGTAGTGACAGCGGCCGGCATCGATGCGGGCGCGCCACCAGGCGCCGCGGCGCAGTTCCCGCGCCCGCTGTTTTTCACGGGCGATATGTTTCTCGTCCGCCGCGATGTCGATCCAGTAGTTCATGGGGATGGTATATATCACGGATCGATGGATGGCGGCAAGACCGGCAACGGGCGGCGGCAAACCAGGCTGACCTTTGCCGGCGGGATTCCGTCATTGACCTGAATCTCCGGGCCGGAAACGACCCGGACTGCGGGTGCTGTACCCGTACCCCTGTTGCTGGCCGCGGACGTAACGGGGGCACGGAAGAAAAAACAATCGGCGGGAGAAGACGATGACGACGCATACCGACCGCCTCCAACTGACGGTTCTGCTCCTCGTCGTTCTGGGGGGCTTCCTGACCGGCTGTACCCTGCACCGCGAGGCGTTGTCCGGCCTGCCGCTGGAGCTGCCGAAAAGGTTCTCCATCGCCGGCACCGAAGCGGTGCCGGAACGCTGGTGGGAGGCGTTCGCGGAACCGGAACTCGACATCCTGGTCGCCGCCGCCGTAACCGACAACTTCAGTCTCCGGGCGGCGGCCGACCGGCTGCGCCAGGCCGCCGCCGTTGCCCGCCGGGAGCGCGGCGGTCTCTATCCCGCCGTCGATGTCGATGCCGGTGCGGCGCGCGGCGTAAGCCGTAACGGAACCCTCCATAACACCACCTACACCACCGAACTGTCACTGGGCCTGGCGGCGGGATATGAGATCGATCTCTGGAACCGGATTGGTGCCACCGCCCAGGCCGCCGAGGAAGAATACCGCGCCGCCCGGGATGATTGGCAGGCCGCCGCCATCGGCCTGGCGGCGGAAACCACCGATACGTGGTTTGCGCTGGCGTCCGCGAACGCCCGCCTTGAGCTGCTCCGGCGGCAACTGGAAACCAACCTCGAGGTGCTGGAGGTGGTGACCATGCGCTTCCGCCGCGGCCGGACGGGGGCCGCCGATGTCCTCCAGCAGCGGCAACTGGCGGAATCGAGGCGGGGTGAGATCGCACTTGCGCGGGCGGAGATCGCCGTCTACCGCCAGCAACTGGCGATTCTTGCCGGTCGTACGCCGCAATCACCGCCGTTTGCCGGCGTGTCGCGGTTCGACCCGATGCTGCCGCCGCTGCCGGATACCGGCCTGCCGGCGGAGCTGGTCATCCGCCGGCCGGATATCCGGGCGGCGCATCGGCGGCTCCTGGCCGCCGACCGGCGTGCGGCGGCGGCGGTGGCCGAACGGTTTCCACGGCTGACCATCGGTGCCGTGCTGTCCACCGACGGGGTACGGGTCGGCGATCTGTTCGAAAACTGGCTCGGTCGCCTGGCCGCCGACCTGACCGCACCGCTGTTCGATGCCGGTACCCGTCAAGCGGAGGCTGAACGTGCCTTTGCGGTGGTCGACGAGCGGTTGCATGGGTACGGTCAAACCGTACTCGAAGCCCTGGCGGAGGTCGAGGGGGCACTGGCCCGGGAAGAGCGTCAGCGGCAGCATATCGCCAGCCTCCAACGGCAGCTCGATCATGCCGACCGGGTGGCCGGACTGCTGCGTGACACCTATGTCCGCGGAGCGGTGGATTACCTGCGGGTACTTGACGCCCTGCTGACGCAGCAGGGGCTCGAACAGCATCTGGTTGCCGCCCGGCAGCAGCTCGTCAGCTACCGCATCGCGCTGTACCGGGCGCTGGCGGGGGGTATAACCAATTAACGCGGATCCGGAGCGGTAACTGCGCCATCCCTTTCCGGCCGGTCTTGGCAGTTGTTGCAGTTTAATAAAATTAGCAATAGATATCAGATTTTTACAGCTGATACCTCAGGTTTCTCATGACTGATTTCAGGCGGAATCAAGCCTCCGGCGTACCCTCTTCTCCGGTCTGGGTCCGGCTCCTCCAGCGGTTGTTCGACATCCTCCTGCCGCTGGCGGTACTGGCCGCCGGAGTGGCGGTGGCGGTTATGCTGCTCAAGTCAACGCCGCGGGCCCGGCGCACGCCGCCGGCACGCCAGGCGCGACTGGTGACGGTACGGCCGGTGGTCATTGCCGATTACCACGTCCGGGTCGCCGCCATGGGCACGGTGATCCCGCGCCGGGAGGTACGGCTCAATCCGCTGGTCAGCGGCGAGATCGTCGCCGTGCATCCGGATTTCGAGCCCGGCGGGCTGTTTTCCGCCGGCACCCGGCTTTTGCGTCTCGACCCGACGGACTACGAGCTGGCGGTACGTGATCGTGAAGCCGCCGTCATCGGCGCTCGCGGTGATTTGCGTATCGAGGAGGGCAGACAGGCCGTCGCCCGGCGGGAATACGAGCTGCTGGGACTGGAGATCGACCCCGCCGACCGTGATCTTGTTTTGCGGCGGCCGCAGCTCGAACAGGCCCAGGCGGCGCTGGCAAGCGCCGAGGCGGCCCTGGGCCAGGCCCGGCTCGATCTCCGGCGAACGGAGGTTACGGCACCGTTCAATGCCGTGATCCGCGAACGGCCGGTGAACCTCGGTATGCAGGTGGGGCCGACCACCACCGTTGCCACCCTTGCCGGCACCGACACCTTCTGGGTCGAGCTGCTGGTGCCCGCCTCCCGCCTGCGCTGGCTCGACATTCCCGTTGCCGCCGATGATCCCGGCGCCCCGGTGGCACTGCATCATGACACCGCCTGGTCCGAAGGGGTGACCCGCGGCGGCCATGTCGTCCGGCTGCTGAGTGATCTGGAGGATAAGGGCCGCATGGCCCGTATCCTCGTGGCGGTTGATGATCCGCTGGCGCGGCGGCCGGAAAACATTGGCAAACCGCGCCTGCTGCTCGGTGACTATCTCCGGGCGGAGATTGCCGGCCGCACGGTCGCCGCCGCCGCCGCCGTGCCCCGTGAACTGATCCGCGACAGCCGTTTTGTCTGGGTGATGGACGCCGCCGACCGGCTGGAAATCCGTCCGGTGGAGATCGCCTTCACCGGCCGCGAAGTAGTCTGCGTGCAACGCGGCCTGCGGGCCGGTGAGCGCCTGGTGGTCACCGATCTGGCGGCGCCGGTGGCGGAGATGCCCCTGCGGCTGGCAAAAGAGCGGCCGGATACCGCGGCCGCCGGCGAAACATCGGTGCCGGGACCGGGACGGGAGCGGGAGAGTGGCCAATGAGCGGTACCGCCGCCGCGAACGGCCTTCGTCGCCGCCGCGGATCGCGCGGTGCCATCGGCTGGATGGTCCGCAACCGGGTGACGCCGAACCTGCTGATGCTGTTCCTCATCGTCGGCGGACTGTTCATGTCCGGGCAGATCGAAAAGGAGGTGTTTCCGGAATTCACCCTCGACATCGTTTCGGTGAGCGTTGTCTATCCCGGCGCCAGTCCCGAGGAGGTCGAACAGGGCATCGTGCTGGCCGTCGAGGAGGCGGTGCGTGGTCTCGACGGGGTGGAAGAGATCACCGCCACCGCCGGCGAGGGTTTCGGCCGGGTTGCCATCGAGATCATGGAGAACGCCGACGACCTGGCGGTCTACCAGGAGATCAAGCAGGAGATCGACCGCATCACCACCTTTCCCGAGGATGCCGAGGAGCCGCAGGTGGCGCTGATCTCCCGCCAGCGGGAGGTGCTGCAGCTGCAAATTTACGGCGATGTGGACGAATGGACCCTGCGCAACCTGGCGGAGGAGGTGCGTGACCGGCTGTTGCTGGACCCGGAGATCACCCAGGTCGAACTCATCGGCGCCCGCAACTACGAGATCGCCATCGAGGTACCGGAGGCGGCGCTCCGGGCTCACGGCCTGACCCTGGAGGGCGTCGCCCGGCATATCGCCGCCACCGCCCTGGAACTGCCGGGGGGTGGCGTCGACACCGCCGGCGGTGAGATCCTCGTCCGTTTCAAGGAACGGCGCGACTGGGCGCGGGAGTTCGCGGTTCTGCCGGTCATCACCACCGCCGCCGGCACCGTGTTGACCCTGGGAGACATTGCCGTTGTCCGCGAGGGTTTTGAAGACACCGATCGCGAGGCCACCTACAACGGCCGGCCGTCCATCGGCCTCGGTGTCTACCGCATCGGCACCCAGACCCCGGTGGGGGTATCCGAAGCGGCGCGGCGGGCAATGGCGGAAATCGCCGCCGATCTGCCGCCGGGGGTGGACTACGCCGTCAACCGCGACCGTTCCGACATCTACCGGCAGCGGTTGCAGCTCTTATTGAAGAACGCCTTCATGGGGCTGGTGCTGGTACTCTGCCTGCTCGGGGTGTTCCTCGAGTTCAAGCTCGCCTTCTGGGTCACCATGGGTATTCCGGTGTCCTTCCTCGGTTCGCTGCTCTTCCTTCCCGGCCTGGACGTGACCCTCAACGTTATCTCCATGTTCGCCTTCATCGTCGCCCTGGGGATCGTCGTGGACGATGCCATCATCGCCGGGGAGAACATCTACGAGTACCGTCAGCAGGGGATGGACAACCTGGATGCCGCGGTTCGCGGCGCCCGTGACGTGGCCTGGCCCATTGCCTTCAGCATCATTACCAACATCGTCGCCTTCCTGCCCCTGTGTTTCATCCCCGGCGTCATCGGCAAGATCTGGAAGGTAATCCCTTTCGTCGTCATTACCGTGTTCATCATCTCGTGGATCGAAAGCCTGCTGATTTTGCCGGCCCACCTGGCTCACACCCGCAGCCGACCGCGTTCCCGTCTGGCGGCGGCGCTGCACCATCGCCAGCAGGCCTTCAGCGCCCGGTTCAGCCGCTTCGTCGAGCGGGCTTACGGGCCGTTTCTGGCGGCATGCATCCGCCGGCGCTATCTGACCTTGGCGATCGGGTTGTTCATCCTCGTGACCGTCCTGGGGCTGGTGGCGGGCAAACACATCGGCATCATCCTCATGCCGCGGGTGGAGTCGGACTACGCCGTGGTCACCGCGACGCTGCCCTACGGCAGTCCGCTCAGTCGGGTGCGGGAGGTGCGTGACCGGCTGGTGCGGACGGCGACGGCGATCAGCGCCGAAAACGGCGGCGACCGCCTTGTTCAGGGGATCTTCGCCGTTATTGACGAAAATGTGGTGGAGGTGACCACGTATCTTACCGACCCCGACGTCCGGCCGCTGCGCACCGCGCAGGTGGCACGCCGGTGGCGTGAGCGCAACGGCACCGTCGCCGGACTGGAATCCCTGGTGTTCGAGGCCGACCGCGGCGGGCCGGGATCGGGGGCGGCACTGACGGTGGAGCTGAGTCATCGGGACATCGGCACCCTCGACCGCACCGGCGCGGCACTGGCGGAGATTCTGGGAGAATTCGCCGAGGTGAAGGATATCGACGACGGCTACACCCCGGGCAAAAGGCAGCTCGATTTCCGTTTGACCCCTGCCGGCCGCAGCCTCGGGCTCACCACCCGCGAGGTCGCCCGCCAGGTGCGTGCCGCCTTCTATGGCGCCGAGGCCCTGCGTCAGCAGCGCGGCCGCAACGAAGTGAAGGTGATGGTGCGGTTGCCGGAGGCGGAGCGCCTGAGCGAGTTCGACATCGAGCGGCTGCTGATCCGCACCCCCGCCGGTCGTGACGTACCGCTGCTGGATGTGGCGGCGGTGAGCCGCGGCCGCAGCTATACCGCCATCGACCGGCGCAACGGCCGGCGCACGGTGACGGTCACCGCCAATGTCGAGCCCATCGGCGCCACCACCCGTGTCCGGGAGACCCTGGACGCGACGGTGCTGCCGCAGCTTGGGCGGGACTATCCCGGCCTGTCATGGGGTTACGAGGGCCGCCAGGCGCGCTTCGCCGAAAGTTTCCAGGGCCTCTATAACGGCCTGCTCATGGCCCTGCTGGGGATTTTCTTTCTCCTCGCGGTATCCTTCCGCAGTTACGTCCAACCGGTGATCGTCATGATCAGCATTCCCTTCGGCATTGTCGGCGCCGTCCTCGGTCACCTGCTCATGGGTTACAACCTCAGCGTCATGAGTATGATGGGCATCATCGCCCTGGCCGGGGTGGTGGTCAACGACTCCCTGGTGCTCATAGATTACACCAACCGCCGCCGCGGGGAAGGTATTGCCGCCCACGAAGCGGTAGTCACCGCCGGCATCCGCCGTTTCCGCCCGATCCTGCTTACCACCCTCACCACCTTCGGCGGTCTCGCGCCGATGATCTTCGAAACCTCCCGCCAGGCCCGCTTCATGATCCCCATGGCCCTGTCGCTGGGTTTCGGCATCCTTTTCGCCACCGGCATCTCGCTGATCCTCGTGCCCTGCCTCTACCTCATCGTCGAGGACGTCACTCGGCCCTTCGGCGGCGGGGAGTGACGCTGAAATCCCGCGCCGCTTTATTCTTGTCCAACGCATGTATCAGAACATGCCTACAACACAATCTCGGCTGCCTCTCCCTCGACCACGGCCGCTACGCCGACGCGACGCGCTCGTTTCAGCATGCCACCTATCTGCGGCCGCCGCCCGGAAAATCATGGAAAGCGGTCCGCTACTCCGCTCCGGGGCGGCAAGATGTCTTGATTCACCGGGAGGGACAGTCTCGTAAGCCCGGAAATATCCTTTTGGTGTTTGTTCTGGTGTTTTTCAGGTCAGAGTGGGCGTCGGAAAACAATGCCACAGGGGCCGGCCAACATCTTGCAAGAACCTGTTTTTATTATTTGATGCCTGGAGCCGGGATCGAACCGGCACGGTACGAATACCGAGGGATTTTAAGTCCCTTGCGTCTACCAGTTCCGCCACCCAGGCGCATGACACGGCTGCTGTCCGTCGACGTAAACGCAGGATGAGAAAGACGAGTAATGGGGGTGGGAGGGGGATGGAGGCGCCACCCGGATTCGAACCGGGGAATGGAGGTTTTGCAGACCTCTGCCTTACCACTTGGCTATGGCGCCTTGCCGATACAAAAAAATCAGCATCGCGATGCTGATTTTGTCCGCCACCGGGTGGTGGAGCGGGAAACGGGATTCGAACCCGCGACTTCAACCTTGGCAAGGTTGCACTCTACCACTGAGTTATTCCCGCACGTCCTGCAGCGTTTGCGGAGTGCTTTGTATCTTTTTTCCGTCTCCATGTCAATGAAAAAATCACCAGAAATTGATGCCGCGGTCATCAGGGCAGATCTCTGAAAGATCTCCCGGCGGGACCTACCCATGAGATTCCCGGTCCGCTGTTTTCCCGCCAATGATATACCTCATGGCATGTCGAAAGTAATCATAACCGGTCCACAGGGTCAGGAAGAGGGCCAGCCAGAGAAACACCGTACCCACCACCTGCGAGTCGACTGTGAAGAGAAAAGGGTAGTGAATCGTCAGGGCCACCACCGCGACGATCTGGAAGATGGTCTTGTACTTCGCCCAGCCGCTGGCGGCGACGACGATTCCCTGTTCCGCCATAATCGCCCGGAGCCCGGTGATGGCCACTTCACGACAGATAATCAGGCAGACGATCCACGCCGATGCGCGGCCCAGATGCACCAGCATGACGAAGGCCGACAGGACGAGAACCTTGTCGGCCACCGGATCCAGCAGTTTGCCGAGCGGGGTGACGGTATGATGCTTGCGGGCGAGATAGCCGTCCAGGGCATCGGTGACCGCCGCCAATACAAAGACCACGGCGGTGAACAGATTGATCCAGCGGTTGGTGCTGTAAAGCAGCAGGATGATCAGAGGGACCGCCAGTATCCGTGACATGGTCAGAATATTGGGGAGGTTTTCGGGATTGCGCAGAAAGGCCATAAACTGGCTGGTCCTACCGCTGTCGGCTGACGTCTGATAGTCCATTGGCGGGCGCTATTCCTGGTTCAATTCGTCGAGGAATTGGTTGTTGATTTTTTCCTTCAGTTCCTTGCCGGCCTTGAAAAACGGCAGCTTTTTCGGCGGAACCTCGATGGAAGCGCCGGTCTTCGGGTTGCGCCCGGTGTAGGACTGATACTCCTCGATGTGAAAACTGCCGAATCCCCGCAACTCTATCCGGTCACCTTCGATGAGGGCTGATTTCATGCTGTCGATCACCAGATTGACAATCGTCTCGGCGACCTTGTGATTCAGATCCGCCTGGACTGCCAGTTCCTCGATCATTTCCGATTTGTTCATCTCATTCCCTCGATACGACGGTGATAAAGCCGCAAAAACATGTGGTTCAGTGAAAGAAGCTGATATAGTACTTGAGATATTAACGGAGCAGTACCCTAAAATATTAAAATCTATTAACTATTTTGCCTTGCGGTGTCAAGGAGAAAAAGATGAAACCTACCGTTTTTTAAAGGTAATCCTCAACGGAATACCGGTGAGCCCAAGTCGTTCCATGAGGTTTTTGGTGAGGTACCGGACGTAAGACGGCCTGATGCCGTCAGTGGTGTTGCAGAAGATGACGAACCCGGGCGGCGCGTAGCGAATCTGGGTGGCGTAGAAGAACTTGAGTGGATGATGGTGGATCAGTGGGTGCTGGTGCCGGTCGGTGATCTCCCGGATAGTGCGGTTGAGCACGCCGGTGGTGATGCGTTTCTCGAGTCTTTCCGCCAGGCCGTCAATAAACGGAAACAGCTTGGTGATATTACGGTTGTCGCGTACCGATATCGCAACGCAATCAGGTTTGTGGATAAACGGCACCTGTTCGGCCAGCGGTCGACAGAGCCGGTCGACCGGGTTGACGCCCGGCGGCAGCGTGTCTATCTTGTTGAAAACGAAGAGGATGGCCTTGCCCTTGTCGTTGGCCAGCGTGGCGAGGCGGATATCCTGGTCGGTCAGCCCTTCGGCGGCATCGATCATCAGTACCACCACCCGGGCGAAATCGATGCTCCGCAACGTGGCGATATTGCCGTAGGTTTCCAGCCGTTCGGTGACTTTCGACCGACGCCGGAGGCCGGCGGTATCGAAAAACAGGTATGATTTACCCCGGCGCTCCAGCGGCAGTTCGACGGCATCGCGGGTGGTGCCCGGCCGGTCGCTGGTGATGAGCCGGTCGCCGCCGGCGAACCGGTTGAGCAGCGACGACTTGCCGACGTTGGGCTTGCCGATGACCGCCACTCGCAGCGGTTTCTCCTTTTCATCTTCGGTGGCTGCAACCGAGGGCTTTTCTTCTGCCCCGGCAGTGGGCAAAAAGACCCCGGCAACGGCGTCCAGCAGATCGCCAACACCCCGTCCGTGGGCGGCGGACACGGTAAAGAAATGATCGATGCCCAACTGATAGAACTCCACCGCGTCGGCTTCGGCGCGGTCGCTGTCGACCTTGTTGACCACCCAGAAGATCGGTTTCTCCACCTGTCGCAGCTGGCGGGCGACCTCGTGATCGTCGGGGGTGGGACCGCTCAGGCCGTCGAGCAGGAAGATCACCGCGTCTGCCTCGGCCACCGCCAGCAGACTCTGGCCGGTAATTTCCGCCTGCATCTCGTCATCCGCCGCGAAGACGATGCCGCCGGTGTCTACCAGCAGGAAGTCGCGCTCGTGGATACAGGCATCGGCGAAGATACGGTCCCGGGTCACCCCGGCCTCGTCGGCGACGATGACCTGGCGCCGGCGGACAATGCGGTTGAACAGGGTCGATTTGCCGACATTGGGTCGGCCGACAATGGCGATACAAGGTTTGGTCATTTGCGTCTTCCTGCGGTCCGGCCGCGATAGGAGCGTCGCCGTGCCCGCCGCCCGCCGACAGGTGGTTTCACGGGTTTGAGATCCAGTCGCCGCCGGACCGGGTCGATATCCGTTGCGATCACCTCCAGGCGGTCACCGACGGTGTAGCGCCAGCCGCTGTTTTCGCCCACCGCCGACATCTTCTCCGCGTCGATGACGAAATAGTCGTCCAGTACCCGGAAAGGAATCAGGCCATCGGCCAGGACCCGGTCGAGGGTGACGAAGATTCCCGCCCGGTGAATGCCCGAAACCATGCCGGCATACACCGTTTCCGGCGGCTGTTCTTCGAGGTAGAGCAGTTTTTTGACCGCGTCGGCGGTGCGTTCGGCCTCCATCGCCCGCCGCTCGGCGGTCGACAACTGCGCTCCAGCGGCGGTGAGTGCCGCTTCGTCGGCGGCCCACGGGTCGGCGTCTTCCCCCCGGTGCCACAGCCGCCGCTTCAGTTCACGATGTACCATGAGGTCCGGATAGCGGCGGATGGGGGAGGTGAAGTGGGTGTAGTTTTCCAGTGCCAGGCCGAAATGGCCGGCGTTCACCGGCTGATAGACCGCCTTCTGCATGGCACCCAGCAGCAGTCGGTTTACCAGCGCCGCCGCCGTCGTTCCCGCTGCCTGCCGCAGCACCTCCTGGAAGGCCCGTGGATGCACCGCCTGACGGCCTTTAACAGATAAGCCGAAACATTGCAATATCCGGTTGATTTCACCGGTGTCGCGGGTGTCGGGCGGCTCGTGTACCCGGTAGAGAAACGGTGCGTGGAGCCAGGTGAGACGGGTGGCCACCGCCTCGTTGGCGGCGAGCATGAATTCTTCGATGAGCCGGTGGGCGTCGTTGCGCTCCAAGGGATGGACGTCGGTCACCCGACCGTCACGGTCGAAAACAATCTGTGCCTCGGGCAGATCGAAATCCAGACTGCCGCGGGCCAGGCGTCGTTTTCGCAAAAGCGCCGCCAGCCGGCCCATGTTTCGGAGCTGCTCCGACTGTTCCCGGGCACCGGCGGCACCCCGGCCTTGGGGCCGGCCACCGGCAAGGACCGCCGCTACCAGGTTGTAGGTCAGCCGCGCCTGGCTGCGGATCACCGCCGGACAAAACTGCTCGTGACACGGTTTGCCGGCGGCATCGAATTCGATGATCGCGGTCACCGCCAGCCGTTCTTCGCCGGGTTTCAGGCTGCAGATGCCGTTGGAAAGTTCCTCCGGCAGCATCGGCAGGCAGCGGTCGGGAAAATAGACGCTGGTGCCGCGGCGCCGTGCCTCCCGATCGACGATACTGCCCGGGGTGACGTAGTGGCTTACATCGGCGATGGCGATGTACAGCCGCCAGCCGCTGTCGGGCAGCGGGTCGATGGCCACCGCGTCGTCAAAATCCCGTGCGTCCTCGCCGTCGATGGTGACGAAGGCCTTGTTCCGCAAGTCGGTGCGGTCGCGCCGGTCCCGGCGTTCCACCGGCCGGGCCAGCTCCCGCGCTGCCGCCCGGCAACCACGGGGAAAGCGGTCCGGCAAGTCGTGGGCGGCGATCACCAGCCGGGTATCGACGCCGGGAGTGCGGAACATCCCGAAGGTGCCCGCGATCCGGCCCCGGGCCGGATTGTCGCCGCCGGCGTAGACCGTCAGTCGCACGGTTACTGCCGCCCCCGCGGCCGGGGGCGGGGTGCCGTCATCCGGCGTCTCGATGACCACCGGGTCGAAAGGAAAGCGGGTAAATGGTTCGAGCAACAGGGTGCCGTCCGGGGCGCGGCGGACAACCCCGTTGATCGTCTCCACCGCCCGCTGGAGGATCTCTACCGGCAGTGCCTGCAGCCGTCCGCGGCGGTCGGTTTCCAGGCTTGCGGTGAGCCGGTCGCCGGCGAAGAAGCGGTAGCGCTGCTGCATGCCCCAGGAAATGGAAACAGGTTCGCGGCTGCCGTAGTCGGCAATGAAACAGGGGGTGCCGCGGACGAATTCGATGACGCCGGAAACCTTTTTTCTCATCTTCCAACCTTCCCGCCGTCAGGGGCCAACGGAGCTTTTTCCTTGAATGAAAGGGGGTACCTATGGTACAGAATCAATTCGTTTTTTCGATTCTCCATGCCGATTTTCCGCCTGTCGCAGAGAGCTTGAACTCCCCGGCGCAACGGCTGTGCCGCACCCGGGAAAGGCAGATCTTTTCACAACATAACACAGAGTGCAGACGAATATCACGATGAAAGGTGACAAGGAACTGAAGCCCTTCTACAAGAACATGGCCCTGTGGCTGGTGATCAGTCTCATCATGATCATGGTGTTCAACATCTTTAACAGCCCCCAGGTATCCCAGCACGAAATTATTTTCAGCGACTTTATCGAGCTGGTGAACAAAGGTCAGATAAGTGATGTGACCATCCAAGGGCACGATATCAGCGGCCGCTACGGCGACACCGCCTTCCGTACCTACGCCCCCGATGATCCGTCGCTCATCGAGATGCTGCGCGACAAGGGAGTCAAGATCTCCGCCAAGCCGGAGAAGGCCCCGCCGCTGTGGCAGTCGATCCTCATCTCCTGGTTTCCCATGCTGCTGCTCATCGGCGTCTGGGTGTTTTTCATGCGCCAGATGCAGGCCGGCGGCGGCAAGGCGATGTCCTTCGGCAAGAGCCGCGCCAAACTCCTCAACGAGAGCCAGAAGCGGGTGACCTTCAAGGATGTCGCCGGCAGCGAGGAGGCCAAGGAAGAGCTGGAGGAGATCATCCATTTCCTCAAGGATCCGAAGAAGTTCACCCGGCTTGGCGGCAAGATTCCCAAGGGCGTGCTGCTGGTGGGCCCGCCGGGGACCGGCAAGACCCTGCTGGCCAAGGCGGTGGCGGGTGAGGCCGAGGTACCGTTCTTCAGCATCAGCGGTTCCGATTTTGTCGAGATGTTTGTCGGCGTCGGCGCCTCCCGGGTGCGCGACCTGTTCAACCAGGGCAAGAAGAACGCCCCCTGCATCATCTTTATCGACGAGATCGACGCCGTCGGTCGCCATCGCGGCGCCGGGCTGGGCGGCGGCCATGACGAACGCGAACAGACCCTGAACCAGCTCCTGGTGGAGATGGACGGCTTCGAATCCAACGAGGGCGTCATCCTCATTGCCGCCACCAATCGGCCCGACGTGCTCGATCCGGCGCTGCTGCGTCCCGGCCGCTTCGATCGCCAGGTGGTGGTGCCGGCTCCCGATGTCAAGGGCCGGGAAGGAATTCTCAAGGTTCATGCCCGCAACGTACCGCTGTCGGATAACGTCGATTTCTCCGTCGTTGCCCGCGGTACCCCCGGTTTCACCGGCGCCGACCTCGCCAATCTGATCAACGAGGCGAGCCTACTGGCGGCCCGCAAGGACAAGAACCATGTGGATATGGAAGACCTTGAAGAGGCCAAGGATAAGGTGCTCATGGGTGCCGAGCGCCGCAGCCTGGTGATCAGTCCCGAAGAGAAGAAGAATACCGCCTACCACGAGGCGGGGCATACCCTGGTGGCGCGCTTTCTGCCGGGCACCGACCCGATTCACAAGGTCACCATCATTCCCCGCGGCCGCGCCCTGGGGGTTACCCAGCAGTTGCCCATTGATGAACGTCATACCTATTACAAGGACTACCTGCTCAACACCATCACCGTCCTCATGGCCGG
Source organism: Candidatus Anaeroferrophillacea bacterium (assembly GCA_016933675.1). Taxonomy (GTDB): domain Bacteria; phylum Desulfobacterota; class Anaeroferrophillalia; order Anaeroferrophillales; family Anaeroferrophillaceae; genus JAFGAM01. The sequence goes on along the minus strand of JAFGAM010000126.1, from coordinate 95,236 downwards.
TCGCGCCGCTGAGGAGATCGTTTTCGACCACCTCAGTACCGGCGCCGGTAACGATATCGAGCGGTCCACCAACCTCGCCCGTAAAATGGTCTGCGAATGGGGCATGGGCCGGATGGGGCCGGTAAGTTTCGGTAAGAAAGAGGAACATATCTTCCTCGGCCGCGAGATGGCCCACGCCCAGGATTACAGCGATAAGACGGCGGTGGAGATCGATACCGAGATCAAGGAGATCGTCCGCGGCGCTTACGAAAAGGCCCGCGGCCTGCTCAGCGAGCACCGCGACAAGCTGGACGAGCTGGCCGTATTGCTCCTGGAGAAGGAAACGCTGAACAGCGACGAGGTCGACGCCGTTCTCGGTCTGAGCCGTGGCGGGGTTGACAACGCCCCCCCGGCCGCGCCCACGCCGTCGCCAGCCACGCCGGATGCGGCTGCCGCGGCGGTGGAATCCGGTCCGCCGCCGGCCGGCGGTCCCGCCCCGGCACCTTCACCGGGAGCGGCATGATGCGGACCTTCCATGTTCACCGTCTCGACCTGGCCGACGCCGATGACGCCGCCACGGCCATGGAGCGCATCGGCAGCGACCGGCACGGCATCGGCCTGATGAAGCGCAAGATGGTACACACCACCCTGCGCGTCGGCCCGCTGCCGGCCCGGGCGGCGAATATCATCAAACAGGAGATGCTCGCGGTGGGCGGCGAGGCCGCCGTCAGCCGCGGCGTCATCGACTGCTCCGCCCCCGATGGCCCGGTACTGCTCAGCGCCACGCACAAACAGTATGGCAGATTTCTCCGGAAACTCAAGCCCCAGCCGTTTTCCCTTGCCCGCCTGGGGGAGCAGATCCGCGCCGTGCTGGACCATTATGACGGCCGGGAACCGCAGCCGTTCACCTGTCGCGGACTCGACGTGGATCTCCGGCAGCGGACCCTGATCATGGGTACCCTCAACGTGACCCCGGATTCATTTTCTGACGGCAATCGTTTCTTCACCGCCGACCGGGCCCTGGAACACGCCCGGCGGATGATCGACGAGGGTGCCGACATCATCGACATCGGCGGCGAATCGACCCGCCCCGGTTCCCGGGCGGTGGACGCCGACGAGGAGATCGGCCGGGTGGAGCCGGTGATTGCCGACCTCAGGCGTGAGTGGCCGGATATTCCCATATCCATCGATACCTGCAAAAGCGGGGTTGCCGGTGCCGCCGTTACCGCCGGTGCCGATATGATCAACGATATCAGCGGCGGCCGGATCGACCCCGCCATCCTCGCGGTGGCGGCGCAAACCGGTGCCCGGCTCTGCCTGATGCACATGCAGAGCACCCCCGAGACCATGCAGCGGGAACCGCACTACGACGACGTGGTGGCGGAAATTCTCGCCGAACTTCAAGAGATGGTGAATAGAGCGGTGGCCGCCGGGGTGGCGCGTGAGCGGATCATTATCGACCCGGGCATCGGTTTCGGCAAGACCCTGGAGCACAACCTGACCATCATGCGCTGTCTCGGAGAGTTCCATTCCCTCGGCCTGCCGGTACTGCTGGGGACCTCGCGCAAGTCCTTCATCGGCCGCATTACCGGTCGCGAGGTCGACGATCGGCTTGCCGGCACCCTGGCGACGCTGGCCCATGCCGTCGCCAAAGGCGTCCAGATTGTCCGCGTCCACGACGTTGCCGCGGCCAGGGATGCGGTGCGCATGATGGAGGCGATACGTGGCGCCGCCCGGTAATCCCGGCCGTTTCGTCACCGCTCACTCTTTTTCGCTGTCTGCCGGTGCCGTGCCTCCCGCAGACAGACCCTGTGGCCCGGTTCACTCGACCTCAGGTGACACCGCGTTTCCCGGGTCCTGAGCGCCGCGGACATGAAGCGGTGAAGGTGCCGGCCCGCACATATGTATCCGGCCAATTGTGGCGCTTACATCAATATCGATAAACTTCCGATCCCGGCCGGTGAAGACGGCAGATGGTGGAATTTTTCTACAACCTCCGGTGGCAGGATGTCTTCGACATCCTCATCGTCGCCTTCCTGATCTACCAGGTGCTGCTGATCATCCGCGGCACCCGTGCCTTCCAGATACTTTTAGGACTGTTCCTCGTTTTCATCATCTACGGGGCCTCCAACTACCTGGGGCTCTATACCCTGCACTGGATCCTCAACGGTTTCCTCAGCTCCATCGTGTTGATCATCATCGTGCTGTTCCAGAATGAAATCCGTCGGGCGCTGGCAAAGGCGGGCAAGACCTCATTCGCCCGCAACCCGCTGGAGGAGGAACGCTACATCGAGGAGACCATCAAGGCCTGCGTCACCATGTCGCTCAAGCGTATCGGTGCCCTGCTGGTCTTCGCACGGGAAAACAAGATGCCGGCCATCGTCGAAGGCGGTGTGCTCATCGACGGTCACATCACCGACAACCTGCTGGTGAGTATCTTCAACCCGGCATCGCCCATCCATGATGGCGCCGTGGTGATCAACGACGGACGGGTACTGGCCGCCGGCTGTTTTCTGCCGCTGACCAGCAGCCTGCTGGTCGACAAGCATTACGGCACCCGTCATCGGGCGGCCGTGGGTATCACCGAGGAGACCGATGCGGTGGTAATCGTGGTTTCCGAGGAAACCGGCGACATCTCGCTTGCCATGGGCGGCAAACTGACCCGCAGTCAGGACGCCGATTCGCTGCGCCGTATCCTGAAGCGCCTCTTCGGTCCCCGCCAGCGCGCCCGAGGCACTTTCAACTTTCAGTCCTGGCGCGAAATGTTTCGTTCCCGGTAGGTTTTATGACGGGCATCATGTTCAACAATCTCAACCTCAAGATCCTCTCCCTGATCATCGCTGTCCTGCTGTGGTTTTTCGTCATCGGCGAAAGCAAAACCGAGCAGGGGATGGAGATCCCGGTGGAGTTCAAGGGCATTCCCGAGGCGGTCACCATCGTCAATGATGTTCCCTCGGCGATCCATATCCGGGTCAAGGGTTCGGCAACCCTGCTGCGGCCGCTCAACGACAAGCCGCCGATCTTCAGTGTCAACCTCAGTGCCGCGGACATCGGCGAAAACATCGTCCTGCTGGACCAGAAATACCTGAAGAACCTGCCGCTCGGCGTTGCTGTCGTCGATATCTCGCCGGTAAGCATCACCGTGGTGCTCGACCGGATCGTCGAGAAACGGCTGCCGGTGGAGGTCACTACCGTCGGCGCGGTACCGCCGGGGTACGTTCTCAGCCGTCTGGCGGCGGTGCCGGAGACGGTACTCGTCCGCGGTACCCGGACCTATCTCGAGGACATCGAGCGGATCGCCACCAAGCCCGTCAATCTCGCGGAGATCGACGGCCGCATGGAACGTGATGTGCCGCTGGTCTTCGTGCCCGGGAGGCTGAAGTTCATCGACCCGCTTGCCGTCCGGGTTACCGCCGAGATCCGCGAGGAGCGGGTGCATCGGAGCATCAAGGGGGTGCGGATCAATTTCGTCAATCGGCCCGAGGGGCTGAGCCGGCTGAGTTTCAGTCACTATTTTGTCGATATTCAAGTGGACTGTCCACAGACCATGCTGCTGGATGACATCCGCGATGCCACCGTGGCGGTCGTGAACCTGGCGCCGCTGAGCGGGATATCGGGCGAAGGCGACTTGCAACTGCCGGTGAACGTGCGGTTGCCGGAACGCGTCCTGCTGCTGTCCGCCAATCCCGAAGCGCTCGAGGTTATCTTCCGGGCGGATGAAAACGACAGGAAAGAACCAAACCGTAACCAGGAGTAAACATGCGCAAGCTCTTCGGTACCGACGGTGTCAGGGGGGTAGCCAACCGGGATCCCATGACCGCGGAAATGGCCCTGCTTATCGGCCGGGCGACGGCCCACATCTGCAAGCACCGGGACCACCGCCATCGCATCGTCATCGGCAAGGATACGCGACTCTCGGGCTACATGCTGGAAAGCGCCCTGGTGTCGGGCATCTGCTCCATGGGGGTTGACGCGCTGCTCATCGGCCCGATGCCGACTCCGGGCATCGCCTTTCTGACCCGCAGCATGCGGGCCGACGCCGGGGTGGTGATCTCCGCTTCCCACAATCCCTACCAAGACAATGGCATCAAGATCTTCTCCCGTGACGGCTTCAAGCTGCCCGACCAGCTCGAAGAGGAAATTGAACAGCTTATTTTCGAAGACCGCCTCACCGGCCTGCGGCCGACGGCGGACAATGTCGGCAAGGCGTTCCGTATCGATGACGCCAACGGCCGCTATATCGTCTTTCTGAAAAATACCTTTCCCAACGAGCTGACTCTGGAAGGGCTCAGGCTGGCGATCGATTGCGCCAACGGCGCCGCCTATCGTATCGCGCCCTCGGTGTTCGAGGAACTCGGAGCCACGGTCTTTGCCATCGGCACCAGCCCCGACGGCTCCAATATCAACGCCGGCTGCGGCTCCCTCCATCCCGAACGATTGCAGCAGGCGGTAAAGGAGCACAACGCCCATGCCGGCATCGCCTTCGACGGCGACGCCGACCGGGTGATCTTCGTCGACGAAAAGGGCGAGGTGGTCAACGGCGATCAGGTCATGGCCATCTGCGCCGGCGAGCTGCACCGGCGCGGCGAACTGAAGCAACAGACCCTGGTGGCCACGGTGATGAGCAACATGGGGCTCGAAAAGGCCCTGGAGCCACAGGGCATCCGGGTGGTGCGCACCCGGGTTGGGGACCGCTACGTGGTCGAGGAGATGCGCGCCCGCGGCTATAATTTCGGCGGCGAACAGTCCGGCCACCTGATCTTCATGAATCACAACACCACCGGCGACGGTATCCTTTCGGCGCTGCAGGTACTCGCGGTGATGGTGGCCACGGGTAAACCGCTGTCGGAACTGGCGACGGTGATGGAAGTCTATCCGCAGGTCCTGACCAACGTCAAGGTGAAGGAAAAGGTTCCGCTGGCCGAGGTGCCGGTGGTGGCCGAACGCATGACGCAGATCGAAGCGGAGGTAAACGGCCGCGGCCGGCTGCTGATCCGCTACTCCGGTACCGAGGCAAAGCTCAGAATCATGATGGAGGGCGACGATCCGGAGATGATCGATGCCTACGTCCGCGAGCTGGCCGAGCTGGTGCGTCTGCACCTGGGGGCGGGGGACGGTTAGGAAGGAAGCGCCGCGAATCCGAAGCTTTGTTGGGGCGACCGACCGGTCGCCCGTACGGTGCCATCCCTTGCCGGCCGGCCTCGGCAGTTGTTATGAAGCCATCATTTTTGGTTGCTGCCGCAATCGGGGTCGACGTTGTAAGACGCTGATGAAAGGCGGTTTTGCTGCAAAGCCGTCACGATACAGGAAGGAAGGCAGTAATGGTCAAACTGGGGGTCAACATCGACCATGTCGCCACCGTACGCCAGGCCCGCGGCGGGCACGACCCGGAGCCGGTGGCGGCGGCGGCGCTGGCGGAACTCGCCGGTGCCGACGGCATCACCATTCACCTGCGTGAAGACCGCCGCCACATCCAGGATCGGGATGTCCGCCTGCTGCGCCAGACCATCTCCACCCGGCTGAACCTGGAGATGGCGCTGGCGGAGGAGATCATCGCCATCGCCCTGGAGGTAGAGCCGGATTCGGTCACCCTGGTGCCGGAAAAGCGCCGGGAACTGACCACCGAGGGCGGGCTCGACGTCATCGGCAATATGGACGCCGTCAGCCGGGCGGTGGAAAGGTTCCGGCAGCGGGATATAATCGTCTCGCTGTTCATCGATCCCGATCCGGCGCAGGTGGATGCCGGCGCCCGCACCGGCGCCGATTTCGTCGAGATCCACACCGGCCGCTACGGTGACGCCGGCGGCGCGTCGGCGCGGGCAGCGGAACTGGAACTCATCGAGGATGCCTGCATTGCCGCCCGCAACCTCGGTCTCGGCCTCAACGCCGGTCACGGTCTTAATTATCTCAATGTCGGGCCGGTAGCCGCCATCGCCGGTATGCAGGAGCTGAATATCGGCCACAGCATCGTCGGGCGGGCGGTGCTGGTGGGCCTGGAGCGGGCGGTACGGGAGATGAAGGAACTCATTGCCGAGGCCTGCCGGCCGTAGGGCGGGGGAGTGCGGTACGGACGATGATTCAGGGCATCGGCACCGATATCGTCGATATCCGCCGCTTTGCCGGGATCATGGCACGGCGCGGCGAAGGCTTCCTGGAGCGCCTGTTTACCGCCGGCGAGCGGGCGTATTGCGATGGAAAGGCGGACCCCGCACTCCATTACGCCGCCCGTTTCGCCGCCCGGGAGGCACTGCTCAAGGCGCTGGGCACCGGGCTCGCGGCGGGTGTCGGCTGGCACGATGTGGAGGTGGCCAGAGATACCGCCGGCCGCCCCCGGCTGGTGCTGCACCGCCGCGCCGAGGAGATCCGCCGGGAGCTGATGATCACCGCACTGCACCTGAGTATCACCCATGAAAAGGAATACGCTTTGGCGTTCGTAATTGCCGAATGCCGATTTCAGGAGACCGGAGTCGGAATTCAGCCGTAAGAGTATTTTTCTCCCGGCTCCCGGCGCTGCCGACGGCGTAAATTCGGAGAATAAAACCATGCTGAAACTCGTTACCGCCGCACGGATGCGGGAGCTGGATCGTTTGACCATCGAAGCCGTCGGCGTGCCCGGCACGGTGCTCATGGAGCTGGCGGGGCATGGCGCTTTCACGGTTATCCGAGACAGCGGCTGGTTGCGGGCACCGGACGATGCCGTCCTCATCGTCGTCGGCAAGGGCAACAATGGCGGTGACGCCCTGGTGGTGGCCCGCTGGCTGTGGCTCGCCGATCGGCGCCACCAGACCGTGGTTCTGCTGACCGATCCCGACACCCTCGCCGGCGACGCCCGCGGGAACCTGGAGCGCTATCGCAACCTGGGTGGGGTCGTGCGCCCGGTTCTCACCGTCGACGACTGGCAGGTATTGAAGCAGGAGCTGCGTTCCCCCGCCGCCGTGGCGGTGGACGGCATCCTCGGTACCGGCCTCTCATCGCCGGTGCGGGGGCTCTATGCCGAGGTTATTACCGATCTCCCCGCCCTGGCGCGCCGGGTGATCGCCCTCGATATCCCTTCTGGCCTCCACGCCGATCGCGGCGTGCCGCTGGGTGCCGCCGTCCGGGCGCACAAAACCGTTACCTTCGGCTACGGCAAGACCGGGCTTCTGGGCTATCCGGGACGTGAATACGCCGGCGAGGTGACGGTGATCGACATCGGTATCCCCGCCGACCTCGTGGCCGAAGGGCCGGCGGTGGACTGGTTGGAAGCGGCCGATGCGCCGGGCCTGCTGCCACCGGAATTGGAATCCGGCAGCCACAAGGGCAGCCGCGGTCACCTGCTGACCGTCGGCGGCGCCCGGGGCAAGGCCGGCGCCGGAATCATGGCCGCGGCCGCCGGCCTGAAGATTGGTTGCGGCCTGTCGACCCTGGCCCTGCCGGCGACGGTGGCGGCGGCGATCGAGGGACACCGGCCCGAGATCATGCTTGTCCCTCTGGCTGATGACGATGCCGGACGTACGGCGGCCGCGGCTGGGGAGGATCTGCAAGCCGCACTCGCCGGCAAGCATGCCGTTGCCTGCGGTCCCGGGCTTGGCACCCACGCTGCCGTGATTGAACTGCTGACGACGCTCATCGACGGCATGGAAGGCCGGCCGCTGCTCCTGGATGCCGACGCCCTGACCGGCATCGCCAAAAACCCTGAACTGCTGCGCCGCGACCGTTTCGGCGCGCTGATTCTCACGCCGCATCCCGGCGAGATGGGCCGCCTGCTGGGGATCGGCAGCGATGAAGTACAGCAGGATCGGTTGCGCCTTGCCGCCGAATTCGCCGCCGAATACAACGTCTACCTGGTCCTTAAGGGGGCGGGGACGGTGATCGCCGCGCCGGACGGCCGCCTGGCAATCAATGGTACCGGCAATTCCCTGCTGGCCACCGCCGGTTCCGGCGACGTTCTCACCGGCACCATCGGCGGCCTGCTGGCCGGCGGCATGGATCCCTGGCGCGCCTGCGGTCTCGGGGTTGTGCTCCACGGCATGACCGCCGATCTGCTGCATGCCCGGGGCCGCCGCTGCGGCATCACGGCGATGGATATACTCGAAACCCTGCCCGATACCGCGGCAACCGCCCGGCAAGGAGTGGAACAGTGAAAACCGCCCGCGACATCATGACCACCCCGGTCATCAGCGTCAGCCCGGAAACCGGAATCGAAGAATTGGCAAAAATTCTCACCGCCCACCGCATCAGCGGTGCGCCGGTGGTCGACGACGACGGCTTTTTGCTTGGCATCGTCACCGAAACCGATCTGCTCTATACCGAAAAACCGATGCACATTCCCACCTTCTTTACCATCCTCGACGCCGTGGTGCCGATGGAAAATCCCTTCCGCATGGACCGCGAGATGAAGAAGCTGACCGCCGCGACGGTGCGTGACATCTACACCGCCGACTGCCTCACCCTCACCCCGGACGATCCGGTGGAAAAGATCGCCGCGCTGATGCTGGCCGAGCACAAGCACCTGCTGCCGGTGATCGACGCCGGCCGCCGGGTGGCGGGGATTGTCAGCCGCACGGACATGCTGACCCTCATCAGCCGATATGGATGAAACCGTTCTCAGCCGGAGCCCGGAGGAAACCCTGGCCTGCGGCGAACGGCTCGCCCGTGAGCCGGTCGGTGATGCCGCCGGATCCGGCACCCGGATCGTCCTGCTGGAGGGCACCCTCGGCAGCGGCAAAACCCTCCTCACGAAAGGGATCGCCCGGGGTCTCGGGGTAACAGACTGGCGTTACGTCTGCAGCCCCACCTTCACCCTGATCAACGAATACCAGGGGCAGCGGCTGCCCCTGTTTCATTTCGATCTTTACCGACTCGAAGCCGCTGCTGATCTCGACGAACTGGGTTTTGACGAATACCTCCAGCGGCCCGGAATCGTGGTTATCGAGTGGCCCGAACGCGCCGCCCTGCGCCTGCACGACCTTCCCGCGATCCGCGTCGAACTGGTCATTACCGGTCCTGAAGATCGCCGCATCACCATCAGCCGGCCGGCCTGACCGCGCCCCCGCCCGGTTTCACTGCCGTCCCGCGGTTTCGTGACAATTGACAAGATATGCCGTGAATCCCCGGCAGTTACGGTGCCATCCGGTTTTTCGCCCCAATGCCGCCGTCCCGCCGGGTGCCCGGTGAAAATCCCTTGCCAGCGGCGGCCATATTGCGTTATTCTTCACGCCTGGCGAGCCGGGGGAACGCGAAACCGGCTCGATTCATTGTCCAAATGCCGGTCATTGATATGGCGGCACACCTTTTTCAACCCGCGTTGAACGAATCGTTCAACCGCCAAAGCGCCGGACATGCAGTCCGGAATTCGGGAATCGGGACGCGACAACCGCGGCTGACGTGCCGCAACGGCTGAGGAGTTAACGGTAATCATGGCACTGGTAGTGCAGAAATTCGGCGGTACTTCGGTGGGCACCGTCGAGCGGATCCAGAACGTCGCCCACCGGGTCATCGCCACCAAGCGGCAGGGCAACCAGGTGATCGTCGTTGTTTCGGCCATGTCCGGAGACACGGATCGGCTGCTTAATCTCGCCCGGCAGATCGACGATCGGCCCGAGCGCAATGAGCGTGAACTGGACGTCCTGCTCGCCAGCGGCGAACAGGTGACCATCGCCCTACTGGCTCTGGCCATCGAGAGCCAGGGGGAAAAGGCCCGGTCGCTGCTCGGGCACCAGGTGGCAATCCGCACCGACCGTGACCACACCCGCGCGCGCATCCTCGAGATCGACAAACAGCGGGTACAATCGGCGCTGGATGAAGGGCGCATCGTCGTCGTCGCCGGCTTCCAGGGGGTAGATGAAGAGGGCGACCTCACCACCCTCGGCCGCGGTGGTTCGGATACCAGCGCGGTGGCAGTGGCCGCCGGGCTGCGGGCCGATGTCTGCGATATATTTACCGACGTCGACGGCATCTATACCACCGACCCAAATCTCTGCCGGACGGCCCGCAAGCTTGACCGCATCTCCTACGACGAGATGTTGGAACTGGCCAGCCTCGGTGCCAAGGTTTTACAGATCCGCTCGGTGGAGTTCGCGAAGAAATACGGAATCCCCATTCATGTCCGCTCGAGTTTCAGTGACGCGGAAGGAACACTGGTGTGCAGGGAGGATGAAGCGATGGAGAAAGCCATAGTCTCCGGCGTGGCATACAACAAGAACGAGGCGAAGATCACCATGATCGGTGTGCCCGACCGGCCGGGGATCGCGGCACAGGTATTCTCCGCCATCGCCGGCAAGGGCATCGTCGTGGACATGATCATCCAGAACGTCTCCGAGGAAGGCCTGACCGATCTCACCTTTACCGTGCCCAAGGATGATTTTCAGCGTTCCATGGCTATCGTCCATAACCTCTGCACGGAAATCGGTGCCAAGGACGCGGTGGGGGACGAGCGCATCGCCAAGATCTCCATCGTCGGCATCGGCATGCGCACCCATGCCCGGGTGGCATCGCGAATGTTCGAGGCCCTGGCGCGGGAGAATGTCAATATCATGATGATCAGCACCTCCGAAATCAAGATTTCCTGCGTCATCGCGGAGAAATACACCGAGCTGGCGGTGCGGGTGCTACACGATGAATTCCAGCTCGATCGCAGCGCCGAAGAGCGGGAGTACATCTGACCATGAAGCAGATCATCAAGGCCTACGACACCACTCTGCGGGACGGCACCCAGGCGGAAGACATCTCCATGCTGGCGGACGACAAGGTACGCATCGCCCGCAAGCTGGACGAGTTCGGCATCACCTATATCGAGGGCGGCTGGCCGGGTTCCAATCCCAAGGACATGAATTTCTTCCGCCTGATGCGTGACGTGCGGCTCGAACACGCCAAGCTCACCGCCTTCGGCAGCACCCGTAAACATGAGAACACCGTCGATACCGATCCCAACCTGCAGGCAATCACCGAATCCGGCGTTTCAGTGGCGACCATCTTCGGCAAGTCCTGGGATTTCCACGTCACCAACGCCCTCAATATCAGTCTCGATGACAACCTTGAAACCATCGAGGATTCGCTGGCCTACCTCAAGGGCCGGATGGACGAGGTGATCTACGACGCCGAACACTTTTTCGACGGCTACAAGCACAACCCGGAATACGCCCTCGCGACCCTCCGGGCGGCGGCCGCCGGCGGCGCCGACTGCCTCGTGCTCTGCGACACCAACGGCGGTTCACTACCCTTCGAGCTGGAAGAAATCATCCCCATGGTGCGCCGCCAATTACCGGATATCGAGCTGGGCATCCACGTCCACAACGATTCCGAGGTGGCGGTGGCCAACACCCTGATTGCCGTGCGTTGCGGCGCGACCCAGGTTCAGGGTACCATCAACGGCTTCGGCGAGCGCTGCGGCAACGCCAACCTGGTTTCCATCATTCCGAACCTGCAACTGAAAATGGGCTACCAGGTGATGACCCCGGAAAACCTCCAGCAGCTCACCTGGCTGTCCCACTACGTGGACGAAATCGTCAACAAGCAGCATAACACCCATCAGCCCTTCGTTGGTCTCAGCGCCTTCGCCCACAAGGGCGGCATCCACGTCAGCGCGGTACAGAAGGACCCCCTGACCTACGAACACATCTCGCCGGAATGGGTCGGCAACCGCCGTCGGGTGCTGGTATCCGACCTCTCCGGGCGCAGCAATATCATCTACAAGGCACGGGAATACAACCTCGACGTCGGCGATGAAGCCCAGACCCGTTCGATTCTCGAACGCATCAAGGAGATGGAGGACCGGGGCTATCAGTACGAGGGCGCCGAGGCCTCCTTCGAGCTGCTGGTGAAGAAGACCCTCGGCACCTACAAGCCGTTCTTCGGCCTCATGGGTTTCCGGGTGATTGTCGAAAAACTCCGGCGCAACCGGGCGCCGCTGTCGGAAGCCACGGTGATGGTGCGGGTGAACAAACGCATCGAGCACCAGGCGGGCATCGGCGACGGGCCGGTGGACGCCCTCGACAAGGCGCTGCGCAAGGCACTGGAACAATTCTACCCGGTGGTCAAGGACGTCAAGCTGACCGACTACAAGGTCCGCATCCTCTCCTCAGACCGCGGCACCAAGGCAGTAACCCGGGTGCTTATCGAGTCCCGGGACAAGGATGGTAACAAGTGGGGTACCGTCGGGGTGTCGGGCAACATCATCGAGGCCAGCTGGCAAGCGCTGGTGGACAGCATCGAGTATAAACTGCTGAAGGCCGGCATCAACGACCACCTGTAAATTCAGGATTTTTACTCCTTCCACGCAGGGGTCAGGATCGAGGGGTTAGGGGCGAGAGCTGCGCCATCAGTGCTCATCCCTCGCCCCTCGACACTCGCCCCTTTCAGAAAGTTACTGGTCTATAAAGATATAATACTTTAGCTATTCTTGCTGTTTGCCGAGTTCATCGCGAAGGTACTTGATGATGAATCGCTGCCGCGAGCAGCGAGTGCGGGCGAAAAATTTTTCGCCCCTCAATAGTGGCCCTGAGTGCCGAATGTTTACTTCTGACTTCTGGATTCCGGATGTACAACGTTGCCATTCTGACCGTCAGTGATCGTGGTGCCCGAGGCGAACGGGAGGATGCCGGTGGTCCGGCAATCATGATGGCCATCGAGGCGGACAACAGGTTCCGGGTGGTTGCTACCGGGATGGTTCCCGACGAGGTCGACGAGATCGGTGCCTTCCTGTTGCGATGGTGCGATGATCACATCCCCCTGATCCTGACCACCGGCGGCACCGGCATGTCGCCGCGGGACGTCACTCCCGAGGCGACGGCGGCGGTTATCGAACGGCCGGCACCGGGATTCGCCGAAGCCATGCGCCAGGAAAGCCGGGCCATTACCCCGCATGCGATGCTGTCGCGGGCGGTAGCGGGCATCCGCGGCCAAAGCCTGATCGTCAACCTGCCCGGCAGCGTCAAGGCGGCGAAGGAGTGCCTCGCGGTCATCCTGCCGGCACTGCCCCATGCCCTCGACAAGCTTGCCGGTGACCCGTCCGAATGCGGCCGAAGCTGACGCCGTCGTCCGCATCCGGGAATTGTCCCCCGGCGGGATGGATGTCGTTGCCCGGCTGGCCGCCATCGAGCGGACGGTGTGGACCCGCCCGTGGAGCGCGGCACAGCTGGCCGCCTCCGGAAATGCTCCCGGAGCGCTGACCCTGGTGGCCGAGGCCGCCGATAATGGCGGCGGCGGTGCCGGGGGGGCATTCTCCGCGGTCGTCGGGTTCGCTGTTTTTCAGGTTGCCGCCGACGAAGCCGAGCTTCTGCGAATCGCGGTACATCCATCCCGGCAACAACAGGGCATCGGTTGGCGGCTGCTGGAAGCGGGACTCCGGCAACTGCAACGGCAGGGAGTGCGGCGGGTGTTCCTCGAGGTTGCCCGCGACAACCGAGCGGCAATCGCCCTGTACCACGGTTCCGGTTTCCGGGAAACCGGGGTACGGAAATCCTACTACGAAGCTTCCGGAACCGATGCCCTGCTCATGTGCTGCGAACCGGCTGCTGTGTGATGGTCGCCGTAGCGGTCATTTTCAGCCTGTTTCGGCAATTTTTTCGGTTCCGTCACTACCGGGTTCCATCATCAAACCGGAATCTGGAAATCGGCAGCCCGGAGAATAACATGCTGATTTCTGACGCCTGAGTTCTGAACCACGGATCGAAAAAATGAAGCTGTTTGGCACCACCATCATGAGATTCGAAACCATTGGCTCCCGGGACACCTTCGGCATGGTGCTGAGATGCCCGCCGGACATCGCCGCCGCCTGCCGGCCGGGGCAGTTCGTCATGCTCGGCCTGCCGGACCCCTCCCGGCGCGACCCGTTGCTGAAACGTCCGTTCAGCATCTGTCGTCGTGACCATGAATCCATCACCCTGATTATCCGTCAGGTCGGTCGCGGTACCGCGCTGCTGGCCGGCTGCCGGACAGGAACAACGTTGGAGGTCAACGGTCCTCTGGGCCGCGGTTTTCCCGACGAGGTGTTGGCCGGCGACCGCGATCTGATGATTGTCGGCGGCGGTATCGGCATGGCCGCACTCATCATGCTGCTGGACGAATATGTCGCCCGTGCGCTGCTGCTTGAGCGGCTGCGGATCGTCTACGGCGCCCGCAACGACGGCGACCTGGTCTTCAGTGAATGGTTGCGGAACTTCGGCACCTGCGGAGCGCACATCGAATTGGTGACCGAAGACGGCAGCCGCGGTCACCGGGGACTGGTGACCGATATTCTTGGCCCGCTGCTGGCAGCAACGGACTCACCACCGTACCTGTGCGCCTGCGGTCCGTTGCCGATGCTGGCGGCGGTGGGGCGCCAGGCCGCGGCAGCTTCGTGTCCGACCTTTCTCAGTCTGGAAAGCCGCATGGCCTGCGGCTTCGGGGTCTGTCTCGGCTGCATCGTCCGGGGGCGGGGAGAGGAAGATATCGGCGGTGGTGAACACTGGCTGAAAACCTGTACCGATGGACCTGTGTTCCAACTCGACGAGTTGGATCTCGACTGTCTTATGAGTATATAGGAATATTTTTATTGAAGGCTTTGATGTGCATCATAAACCTGCTCATGAGTCAATGACAACCGGGTAGTGGGCCGATATTCGGGTAAATGACTCTGCATGGTAGCGTCCTCGCGGAGATACCGACCCCATGACTGACCTGACCACCAACCTGGCACCCGGCCTGGTTCTGAAAAATCCGGTGATCACCGCCTCGGGTACCTTCGGCTACGGGCGGGAATATGAACCGTATCTGGATCTGGCGGCACTTGGCGCCTTGGTCACCAAGGGGCTGTCGCGCCGGCCGCGGCACGGCAATCCGCCGCCGCGCATCGTCGAGACCGCCTGCGGCATGCTGAATGCCATCGGCCTGGCGAACATCGGCATCGATGCCTTCCTCGAACGGGAGCTGCCGCACCTGCGGGCCGCCGGGGCGACGGTGATCGTAAACCTCTTCGGCGAAACCCTGGAAGACTACGTTGTCCTTGCCCGGCAGGCCGGCGATGCCGCCGGCGTCGCCGCCGTCGAGCTGAACATCTCCTGCCCCAACGTCAAGGCCGGCGGCGTCCATTTCGGCACCGACCCGAAACTCACCGCCGAACTGGTAGGAAGGGTGCGGACCGTGTGCCCGCTGCCACTCATCGTCAAGCTCACCCCCAACGTCACCGACGTAACCACTATCGCCCGCGCCGCCGCCGACAGCGGCGCTGACTGCCTCTCGCTTATCAATACCCTCACCGGCATGGCGGTGGACATCCGCCGCCGCCGGCCGCTGCTGGCCAACGTCACCGGCGGTCTCTCGGGGCCGGCAATCAAACCGGTGGCGCTGCGGCTGGTCCACGAGGTGGTGCGGACGGTGGATATTCCCGTTATCGGCATGGGAGGGATCACGTCGGCGGCCGACGCGCTGGAGTTTCTTCTGGTGGGCGCCCGAGCGGTGCAGGTGGGGACGTACAACTTCGTCGATCCCGCGGCGGCGGTCGGTATTGCGGCCGGCATTGCCGCGTTCCTGCGGACCGAGGGCATCGACAGCGTGGCCGACTACGTCGGTACCCTGCGTCCGGAACGCGCCGGCAACAATCGTTGATGGCTTCGTAGCAACCCCATCTTCTTCGTTGCGCTTCAGGCCGAGTCATTCGACGAACAGTGACGCCGCATGCCGCAGTTTTTTCGCGCCCCGAATCTGGAGGGGCGACCGACCGGTCGCCCGTAGTACCGTGCCATCCCGTATCGGCGCATGTTGGCAGTGGTTACGGTTTCATCATCGGTGGATTGGCGATGTACGGCCCGGATGATCGGCAGCGGTGCAGGAATGCTTGTCGGCGCACCGGATTCAACGGGGACCGATGGTGTCCCAGTGACCGCACCGGGGACATTTCCAGACCACGGTGTCAAGTTCGTACCCGCAGTGGTGACAGAAAAAAGCCTTGACCGGGAGCCGGAAGGCGGCGAAGAAGTCGGCCACCACGGGGTAGATCACCCGGCGTTCGGCGTGCGCTTCGCTGCCGGCCACCAGGACCCCCAACAGGTTGAACATCCCCGGCCAGTCCGGGTGGCGGGCAAGCAGTTCACGGGCCAGTTCAACCGCTTCGGGCTGCCGGTCCCCGGCGGCCAGGAACGCGATATATGCGGCCATGAAATAACGATTCTCGCCATACCGCTCTCGATGACGGGCGTAGAAATCCCGCCGCGCCACCGGTTGTGCCTCCTCGGGCAGGTTGCCGAAACGCTCTTCTACCAGCGTGACCAGATCGGGGTTGGTGGTAAAGGCCCGGTTCCAGGCTTCGATGGCCGCTGCCTGCCGGCCGGCCCGCAGGTGGAGATCGCCCAGGTGCAGCCAGGCATCCATGCACCGGTGCTCGATCTCCAACGCCCGCTGGTAGAGCGCCGCCGCCCGGCCGGTATTGCCCTGTTCCTCGGCTTCCTTCGCCATTTCCGCCGTCAAATGTGCCAGCAGCAACTCGTTGTGGTCACCGCCCCGCAGTACCGCGGCCCGCTTATGGATGGCGATGGCCTTCTCCCACTCCCGGGTACGTTCGTAGATCGAACCCAGGGTTTCCAAGGCCTCGGCGTAGGTCGGCGCGACATCCACCAGGGCCTCGAAGGCCTGGCGCGCCCGGTCGAGAAGGCCGGCCCGCAGGTAATCGAGACCGATCTCGAATTGGGTTTGGAGGCGGATATCGTCCGGCAACCGGCTACGCAGCAGGATGCTCTGGTGGATGCGGATGGCCCGCTCGACCTCACCGCTGCTGCGGAAGAGCTGCCCCAGGGCCAGGTATATCTCGCTCGTCGCCGAGCTGATGGCTGCCGCCCGGGTGAATTCGGCAATCGCCCGGTCGGTTTCATTGGAAAGCACATAGGAAAGCCCGCGGAAATAAGAACGGACCAATTCCGCCGGGCCGCTCTCGGCATCACTCTGGCTCAGGTTGTCGGGGTCGGGTAAGCGGGGGAACTGCCGGCGCCGGCGAATAAACCGGTGCATCAGCACCACCGCCAGCGCTATGGCCGCCGCCGGCAGAATAATGATGACCGGCAGCGGGATCGGTAGTGCGGCCATATCCGTCAACCGTCGATGCTCATGATTGGGGGGGAGGGGAGGGAGAATCGGCTGCCGCCGGCGTTGTTCCGGTCACCGGAGCGGCGCCGCCGCTACCGGTCTCGGTCAGCGGCAGGTTGCGAAACTTGTCGAGTTCGGTCTCCAGTTCGCTGATTCGGCGGTTCTTCTGCTTCAGGGTCCGCCGCTGACGGAGAAGCATGATCAGATCGAGGACCACCACCGCGCCGGCGCCGCCGATAAGGGCGAGGAAAACCAGCACGTAAAGCGGCAGCTTCATCGGACCAAAGGAAATGAAGGGCGGCAGGTTGTAGCCGAGCTCGACGGGGGTAGACAGGGAATGGACATTCTCGAAGATGAATACCAGCAGCAGAATCAGGCCGGTGAAGATTGCTCCCAGCTTCAGGTAACGCATCAGGAATCAGTCCTTTCCAATTTAAAATACGGCCATAATATATCGTATAGTTCGTTGAGATACTGGGGCATGACCATCGTGTCGGCGATCACCGGCATGAAATTGTGGTCTCCTTCCCAACGAGGCACGAGGTGAATATGAAGATGGTCGGCAATGCCGGCGCCAGCCGCCCGGCCGAGATTGATGCCGGTGTTCATCCCCTGGGGCGAGAGCGCCGCCTGCAGGCGGGAGACCGCTAGCCGGAAGGTGAGCATGAGCGCGATGTATTCCGGTTCGGCGAGCGCTTCCGGGCGGTCGACGTGGGCGCGGGGCACCACCATGAGGTGGCCGCTGGAATAGGGGTAACGGTTGAGCATCACAAAGGCGTGGTCGAAACGGCCGAGAACCAGATTAGCACGGTCATCAGCCGATTTGTTGCCGATCCGGCAGAAGAGGCATTCGTCATTCGCGGCTGGCCGGCGGTCGTCGGTGATGTAGGCCATGCGCCACGGCGCCCAGATGGTTCGTCCAGTCATCCGTCAGGGATATTCCTTTCTCCCGCCACTCGGCCCATGTACCACGTTTGCGAAGGTGGTGTCATGTATTTTTTCGGAACATTTTTTCCCGGAACCTGTTATGAAAAACATGATGGAACCCATAGAACCCAATGTTGTCCGGTACGCCTATTGCCGTATGATTTCCCTCGCCGCGGGGTGGGTGAGGTGCGATTCGGCTCGCATTCCGGCAAAACATAACGGCGCCCGGCGGGCGGCGGAAACTGGCGCTGTTTGAGCCCCTTCAGAAGCGAGTTTGGCAATTTCAGCGACGCGAGACCACGGAGAGAGGACATGGCAAAAGAACATCACGCTGACATCCGGCAGCGTATCGATGAACTTCAACGGGAGATTGCCGAACGCCGCCGCTGCCTGCCGCGGCATTCGGTCCGGCCGCACCAGGTACTGGAAATCGAGCGGCTGGAGGAGCGCCTGGCGGACCTTGAACGGCAGCTGGCAACCGCCGGTATCGGCACCCCGGGGGTCTGAATGCGACGAAGTGAATCAGGCCAATTCGTGGGCCGGGGCGAAGTGTGAAGATGTCGTAATGAGAACCGTTCGGAAACGGGAAACAGGAGGATTGAAATGATCTACCACGCTGCGGAAATGGAATCGGAAGCGATTCTGGCCGTCGCCCGGCTGATGGTCGTCGCGGCCCGTACCGCCCCCAAGGGCAAGGGTATGGATCGCCTTGCCACCATGGTGATGACCGGGGCTGACAAGGACCGGGTGGCGGAACGGATGGAGGCCATTGCCAGCGAACGGGATATTCCATTTTTCCAGCGGGACGCGCTGAACATCCGTCAGGTAACGGCGGTCGTGGTGCTGGGAACCACCGTCGCACCGCTGGGTATCCCCTTCTGCGGATTCTGTGGTTTCGACGACTGTGCCGCCTGTGCGCAAAACCACGGCCGCTGCAGTTTCAATCTGGTGGACCTGGGAATTGCGGTGGGTTCGGCGGTGGCGGTGGCCGCGGCGCACCACGTCGACAACCGGATCATGTTTTCCTTCGGCCGCGTCACCCTCGAACTCGGCCTGCTGCCGGAGGATGTCAAAGTAGCCTACGGCATCCCCCTGTCGGTCACCGGCAAAAATCCGTTCTTCGACCGCTGAGCCTCGATGGTACCATAAATACTGCCGAAAAATGGTTCCCTCGGCGAAGAATTCAGGGGCGGATGGCGCGCAGGTTCAACTGGATGGAGCGGACGCCGTTCCAGTCGTTGAACTGGGGCGTGAAAGCGGCGTCGATGCGGTCTCCGGGACGCACCGGGGCGTCCCCCATGTTGAAGCCGATGGCGTTGAGGCTGGCGCTGTCATCGGCCAGTTGCAGGCGGAGATGATTGCGGCCGACGACGGTTGACTGGCGGATGGTCAGGTCGCGGGCCGCCAGCACCGGCTCCGGGTTGCCGTAGCCGAATGGCGCCAGGTGGCCGATCTCCTCAAGCGCTGCGAAGGAAAGGTGGGCGAGCTGCACCTCGCCGTCGATATGGACTACCGGGGAAAAACTCTGCCCACCGTATCGTTTCCGGTAGACCTGGTTGACCGTCCGGCGGAAGGTGTCGATGTTGTCTTCCCGGATGGAGAATCCCACCGCCATGCGGTGGCCGCCGTGGCGCTCGAGCAGCTCCGCCGTTTCGCGCAGCACCTCGAGCAGGTGGACACCGGGGATGCTCCGCCCGGAGGCTTTGCCGTGCCCCCGGCCGTCGAGGCTGATGAGCATTGCCGGCCGATGATACTGCTCGCTCAGCTTGCTGGCGACGATGCCCACCACCCCTTCATGCCAGTCGGGCGAGGCCAGGACCAGCACCGGTTCCCCGCCGACCCCGGAACGCTCCAGGATATTCTGCGCTTCGCCGAGCATGCGTTCTTCGTAGCGCCGGCGGAGATCGTTGAGCCGCTGCAGCTCCCGCACCAGTTCCCGTGATCGCCCCGAATCATCGCAGAGCAGCAGTTCGAGAGCCAGACCGGCGTCGGCCATGCGCCCGGCGGCGTTGAGCTGTGGCGCCAGACGGAAGGCCACGTCCTGGGCGGTGATTCCGGCGGCCCGGTTTGCCGGCCGGACACCGGCATCCACCAGGGCCCGGATACCGGGGCGGGCGCACTGCTGCAACTCCTCCAGGCCGTGGCGCACGAGGATGCGGTTGACGCCGACGAGGGGCACGACGTCGGCGATGGTGCCGATGGCGACCAGGTCGAGGTAGCGTTTGAGATTGATCTCCCGCGGCAACAGACGGTCCCGGCGCAGGGCCCGGCGTAGGGCGATAATCAGATTGAAGGCCACTCCGACACCGGCCAAATTCTTGTCAGGATAGGGGCAACCGGGCTGTTTGGGGTTGATTATCGCCGCGGCCGCGGCCGGCAGTGACTCCGGAGGTTCATGGTGATCGGTGACGATCACCTCCTGACCCCGGGCGGCGGCACCGGCGATGACCTCGACATCGGCGATACCGCAGTCGACGCTGACCGCCAGCCCGATGCCACGGCGATGATATCCCTCCAGCACATCGGCATGCAGGCCGTAACCGTGTTCCACGCGGGAGGGGATGAAGCCGCTGACCGGAAGACCAAGGTCACGGAAGAAACGTACTAGTACCGCGGTGCCGGTGATCCCGTCGGCATCGTAGTCGCCGTAGACCAGCAGCGGCTCGCGCCGGCGGCAGGCATGCATCAGTCGGTCGACAGCCTCCCCCATTCCCCGGAGGGACAGCGGGTCGGGTAGTGACTGCAACTCGGGACGCAGGAAACGGTCGGCATCCGCCGCCGAGAATATGTCCCTGGTTACCAAAAGATGTGCCAACAGCGGTGATATACCGAGTTCACCGCACAGGTCGCTGCACTGACGGGAGTCGACTGCGGCAACCTCCCAGGAGGAGGCCGGTCGGCCGGCCGGCACCCTGCTGTCACCGGCGTCAGACATGTCGACGCTCCCCCCGGGTGATGATCAGCAGACCGGCGCCGAGGATCAGCGTTCCGCCGGCGAAAACCACCGCCGGTGGCGTCTCCTTGAGTACCAGGATACCCAGCGCGATGGTACCCACTGGTTCAAGGTAGCCGATGATCGCCGCGTGCTGGGCCTTGACCCGGCGCAGGGCGTCGACGTAGAGCAGGGGGGCCACACTGCAGTGCAGCAGGCCGAGCAGCAGGAAGACGTACCAGAATGATGACAGGGCGGGGTAAATGCCGTCCCCCCCGGACACGGCCAGAACCGGCAGCATGATCGCGACCATGAACACCCCCTGCCAGAAGGCGATGGACAGGGGCGGGATGACGCCGGTCAGGCGTTTCGCCGTCAGCAGGGTAAAAGCATAGGTAAGCCCCGACATGACTCCGGCGGCAATGCCCAGCTGATCACGCCGGGAAAGAGGCATGTCGAGCCCCGGAAACAGCAGCAGGAACAGCCCGGCAAGGGAGAGCAACAGGGCCGCGACGGTCAGGCGGTCAACCGGTTCGGCAATGGTCAGCGGCGCCAGCAGGGCAACGAAGATCGGTGCCGTATAGTGGGTGAAAACCGCGTTGGCGATGGAAGTCATGCGAATGGCGGTGAAATAGAAAAAGAGGTTGAGCAGCAGACAGCAGGCCAGTACGGATATCAGTTTCCACGATGAACCGAGGTCCGCCAAAAGACGCGCCGATGCCGCCGGCATGCGTCGTCCCGCCAACAGGAGGATGGGCAGAGAACACAGGGTGGAAAAGCAGATCACCTGCGCCGCCGTAACCGGCAGAAGGCGGATGATGATGCCCCATGAACTCCACACTGCCAGAGCGACAGCCAACTTTATGTATGAGTGGTCAAGTATTCTGATATTCAGCGTATTTTTCCTTTAGTTGTTGTTCCACCAGGGGATGGACAAGATCGGTCACGCGGCCGCCGAGGGAGGCCATCTCCTTGACGATCCGGCTGCTGACGTACATGTACGATTCGCTGGACATCATGAAGAAGGTTTCCACCGTCGGGGCCAATTTGCGATTCATGAGCGCCATCTGAAACTCGTACTCGAAGTCCGATACCGCCCGCAGACCGCGGACGATGGCATGGGCACCGCGCCGCTGGGCGTAGTGGATCAGCAGGCCGTCGAAAGTTTCCACCGTTACTCGGGAGTTGCCGGCAAAGATCTCACGGATCATCTCGATGCGTTCGTTGATAGAGAACAGGTGCCGCTTTTCCTGGTTGATCGCTACGGCAACCACCAGTTCGTCGAAGACGACGGCGCCGCGATTGATGATATCCTGATGGCCGTTGGTCAGGGGATCGAAGGATCCGGGATAAACGGCGATCTTGCGACAGCTCATGATCCGTTACTCCTCGCTGCATCGGGTGCGGGCCGGACAAACAGCGTGACCATTGTCCGACCGTAGGTTTTTTCCTTCTCCCGCACGAAATGGTCCGGCACCTCCGCGGTTGCCGCCTCGCGACGATCATGCTCCACCACCAGCACCCCGCCCGGTACCGGGAGGCCCGCAGCGGCGACAGCAGCGACAATCTCCTGCCGACCAGCAGCTGAACAACCATAGGGGGGATCCATAAAGACAATCCCGGCGGCCACCGGGACGTGTCGATCCATACAAAGAAAATCCAGAACTTCGGCGTTGACCGTCCGGCAACGTTCGGCAAAGCCCGCCCGGGCCGCATTGGCGGCGATGAGCCGGCAGCATGCCGGCTCACGGTCGACACAGACCGCCTCGCGCGCCCCGCGGCTCAGGGCCTCCAGCGCCATAATGCCGCTACCGGCGAAGAGATCAAGGACGGTGGCATCGGTGAGGCGCCACGAACCGATGAGGGCACAGACGGCTTCCCGGACCATGGCTTTCGTCGGCCGCACCTCGGCAACCGCAAGGGGTTCCAGCTTCAGGCCGCGACGGCTGCCGCCGCTGATCCGCAGCACGCCGGCGGGGTTTCTGCCGGTGGTTTTCGATTTCATGACGGCATAACTGATGACGGCTCCGCAACCAACTCCATCTTCCGCGTTGCGGTGCAGAGTAAGTCGTTCAACCTTCGGCGAATTTTGGTGATTGTTACGGTTGCATCAACACCGTGTCAACACCGTAGGGATACAAAAAAGGCAGAGCGCCTGCTCTGCCTGTTATGTCATCCTTCCAATGTTGCCGGCACGGCACCATAGCTGTGCGTCCGGCAGGGAAAAACGGAAAACCCTAGCGTCGCTTGGCTGCCGCGCGCTTCGATGCCTTCAGGGGGTTGATCTTCTGCTTGATTTCCTCGATGTTGCGTTTCACGTGGGTGGCCATGACACAGGTGTTGCCGGCAATCCAGCGGGAAGCGGGATTCGGATAGGTCGTACAGTAGGGGATATCACCCACGGTTACCATCCGGGCGCAGCCCTCGCACTGTTCCACCGTCGGGTGGCATTCACCATCCTTATAAGAGCAACCGGAGGGCTTCCACAGGAAACATTCCTGGCCTTTGCGTACAGTCTGACAGATCATTGGTCCAACCTCCATCGGTAAATTAGGTCGATACTCATACTGGATTTACCACCGCTTGTCAAGTACCGATCAGATATATTTCTCCACCGCCTGCAGCACATCGGTCATGTCCACCAGGTTGTTGACAAAATCCAGCTGCCCGGTATCGATGGTCACAACCTCCGACAGCCGGTAGCGGGAGATCCAGCCATCGTAGAGTCCGTTCAGATGCTGCAGGTAGCGCGAGGCAAGGATATTCTGTTCGTATTCCCGGCCGCGCAGGCGGATACGCCGGCGTACCGTCCGGAGAGGCGAACGCAGAAAGATCAGCAGGTCGGGTGGCGGCAGGGTATCCAGCAACGACTGGTAGAGATCGTAGTAGCTCTCGAAATCACGCTTTTTAATGTAGCGTGACCGGTACAGATTGCGGGCGAAGATTTCGGCATCCTCGTAGATGGTGCGATCCTGGATGACCGACCGGTCCACCGCGGCCAGCTTCAGGTGGTTCTTGAACTTCTGGGTGAGAAAGAAGATCTGGGAGTGGAAGGCCCAGGCCCGCATATCGGCATAGAAATCCCGCAGGTAGGGGTTGGTCTCGTACTGTTCATAGAACGGCACGATGGGATACCGGGAGCAGAGGAATTCCACCAGGCTCGATTTGCCGGTTCCCATGTTCCCGGCCACCGCAATGAATTTTTTCATTCCTGTCCATCCTGGATATCCGAGGTGTCGCGTCGGCAAAAGTGAAGAGGACCAACGGCACCACAGGGTTAACGGAGCATAGTTGCGATTTCAGCAAAGTTAACATAATATATCTTATCAGACGTTACAGCGGGAGAAAAAAAAGCGGCCGCTCGGCGTCGTCCGTGTCGGCCAGCCGCAGCACCTCTTCCGGAAGCGGCGGTCGATCATTGTTCCGGCGCCGGGTTCACCCCGGGATCGTCCGTCCGGGTATCATCCAGACCGACGTCATTCAGATCGGCGTCATCCATATCGGCCAGCCGCAGCACCTCTTCCGGAAGCTGTTTCCTGGCTTTCACGCCGAGCAGTTTGAGGTTTTCGGTCCGGCGCACGAGGTTGCCCCGACCGCCGGCCAGCCGGCGGTACGCCTGCTCCCAGGCGTCGCGGCCACGATCCAGGAAGTCGCCGATGCGGGTCAGATCATCGACGAAGCGCACGAACTGATCGTGAAGATTGCCGGCCTGGCGGGCAATCTCCACTGCGTTGCGATTCTGGTGCTCGGTGCGCCAGATATTATGGATCGTCCGCAGGGTAATGAGAAGCGTCGAGGGGCTGACAATCATCACGTGCTGCTCGAAGGCCTGGCGGAAGATATCCGGATCACGATCGATAGCCAGGAGAAAGGCGCCCTCCACCGGGACGAACATAAGAACAAAATCCAGACTCCGAATGCCGGGCAGTTCATCGTAACGCTTGCCGGCAAGATCCCGGATATGTTGTTTCATGGAGGCAAGATGATCGGCCAGCACCCGTTCATGGCCCGTATCCGTATCGCCAGGACCGTTTTCAGCGGTACGTACATACCGCTCATAGGCCACCAGGGAGACCTTGGAATCGATGACGATATCCTTCTCCTCCGGCAGGTGGACAATGACATCGGGACGCTGTAGCCGGCCGTCGGCACTGCGCCGGCTGCCCTGGACCTCGTATTCGCGTCCGGCGGTCAAGCCCGATGCTTCGAGCACCCGTTCGAGGATGATCTCACCCCAGGTGCCCCGGGTTTTCGCCTGCCCCACCAGCGCCCGGGCGAGATTCTCCGCATCCTCACTGAGGCGGATGTTCAGCTTCTGCAATTCGGCCACCTGCCGCCCCAGTGAATGACGTTCCTTCCCTTCGTTTATATAATTATCTTCAATCCTTTTAGACAAATCCTTCAACTGAATTCTGAATGGATCGAGGATCGATTCAAGCTGGGTTTTACCGCTTTCGGCCAGGCTCTTGGTCTTGGCGTCGAGGATCTGCTGGGCCAGGTTGCGGAATTCGTCGGTGAATTTCCCCTTTGCCTCCCGCAGCAGTTCCATTCCGTGTTCGGCCTTCTCACGCTCTGCCTGCAGCTCGGCCACCAGCCGGGCACGATCCCGCTCCAGGGCCATTATGGTCTGCTGAAGCTCATCGATAACCGTTCGCAGCCGGGGAAGTTCCTCCGCCTGCGCCCGGAGATAGGCGGCCTGTTCCTCAACCGCACCAATACGTGTCCGGCAGGTGTCCAGTTCCTGCGTACAATGCAGGTGGTCCTGCCTCAGGGTACCGGTCTGCAGTCGGATTTCCGCCAGCTGTTCCTCGTGAATCTGCCGCCGATGCCGGGCCAAACGCGACCGCACCAGCCATCCCAACACGAGGCCCACTCCCGCGGCAAACAACGATATGATCACTGCGGCACCGACAAGACCGGACCGTTCCTCGCCGCCTATCATCGCGGACAGCAACATACTGTCATCCCTGCTCCGGACCCTCCTGCATGACGATCTCTACGCCGCGCCGCGTCGAAACGCTTCTTCAACAGGCAGCGGCGCAGTTGTTGGGCAGCGGGCATGGTTATCTCCTGATTCATTAAATCACGCTCCACCTGATGGTGATCACCGGTAGTCGAGCTGGTGCTACAAAACACCAGGCGGAAACGACGAAAGCAGCCGGAAGGCTGCTTTCGTCGGATCGGGGTCGGGGCGTGCCGGCCGCCGACAAGGCGGCGGGAATGAGGTAACCCGCTTATCGCCCCGAACGCTCGAAGAGGAACAATATCCCAAGTATCACCGCCGAGAAAACGGCCACCAGCAGCCAGTGGTTAACGTGCAGAACATCTGCGAAGGTGACCTTACCATAATTTCCCCAGGTCAGGATGGTTTTTTTCATTGCCGGGTAGACCTCGGCGTAGACGGCGGCACCGGCGATCATCCCCAGGATCCCCCAGATGGCGTGCCAGCGTCCTTCGGCCACCGCGCCGACGGAGGTTCCGGGACAGAAACCAAGCACCGCCCAGCCGCTGCCGAACAGCAGACCGCCGATGACCTGGGCGCCGATGACGGTCCCCTTGAGACTGAAGCTGATGATTCCGAGGTCGCGACAGAGGTGCAGGCCGACCATGCCGACAACGATAGCCGACAGCATGAATTTGATGATCGTCAGGTCGCGCAGCAACAGAAAACCCACCTGTTTTTCGAACCGCAGAACCTGTCCCCGCTGCAGCAGGAAACCAAACACGATGCCCGTTGCCAGGCCGAATCCCAGTTCCATGTTATCTTCCCCTCCCCTGCCTGCCATACACCATCCGGGCAGTCAGCAAGCCGCCGGCCATGAAACAGGCCATGGCGACAAGCCCGCTGCCCGCCAACTGCATCACCCCGCTCAACCCGTGACCACTGGGACAGCCGCCGGCAAGCCGGGCGCCGAAAATGGCGATCATGCCGCCGAAGAAAGCGCCCATCGCCCGGGTACCGACCCCGCCACCGAAACGCTCACGCCAGATGGGCGGTACGGACTCGATTCTGAAGGTCCCCCCCATGAGGGACGATACCAGGGAGCCGATGAAGATCCCGGCGATGAACATCATCTGCCAGTCGATCTTGATCTTCGTTTTGGTAAAATACTCGTTTGCCGCCGCGTGGCGGGGGACAACCTGCCGTTCTACCAGTCCCGCGACCCTGACGAAGGTGGTTGAAGCACCGAGATATTGTGCCCTACCCAGTACCCTGGTGGTTGCCACAACCGAAACGATCGCCAGCAGTCCCACCAGGGCGCCGGCAACATAGGGATTCCAGATTCCGTTTCGCATACCTGCCGCTCCTCTCCTTTACATGTGCAGCGGATGTTCACCGTATGCCGCCATCCATTGCGCAACGTCCCATCCCGTCGGGATGACGGTAACAGCGTTTATAATGCCGGCGAAAAACTCATTTACATACCCTATAGTGAGTATCATTTTAGTACATTTTGTTTTCCCGGTAAAGGAAAAAATCACCACCAAACCAAACCGAAAAAATCCGAAAGGCAAACTGGGGAATGGAAAAATAAGCTGCATCGCACCTTTCGTGAAGTAAATGTTTGGTGTAATTTGGGTTAACACCGCCACCCCGGCGGGCTCAATGATCGGCAAAACCATGATCGGGCACCATCCACCCCGGGACGACGATGTCACTGACGCACCCTTCGCGGCGTTGTTCGACCGGGTAACGGGACTGTACGACCAGGGACTGTTTCGCCCGCTGCTGGAGCGGGAGGTCAGTCGCACCGTCCGCCATGGCTTTCCCTTTGCGCTGGCGCTGCTGGAGGCGGTCGCCAGATCTTTAAGCGGAAGGCATTTCGACCGGCCCGGATTCTGGCAGCAGCTGATATATACCGATACCGCCGGCAGGGTGTTGGCCGATGGCAGTACAATCATTGAAAAACCGCACCCCGATATTGCCCTGCGGTCTTTGATCAGTCCCGTCTCCCGCCTTTCCGCTGCTTTGAAGGTGCTGCGGGATTCGTGATCATCTCGGTTCCGGTTCGCACCGCCGCCAGCCACGTTGCCCAGATTATCGGCCGGCTTCCGGCGGCGCGGCTGGCGGAAATCAAGGATCAGAAAAAACAGCCGATCTTTTCCCGCGGCACGTTTCTCCTTTTCCAGGGTAAAATCCTGTCGGCCGCCACCGCCGCCGGTGCGGAACCGGAATCGCGGCGGGAGATCCATCAATGGGCCGGCCGGTTTACCGACAGCCGGCTCCGGATGGCGACCTTCAAAACCGATATCGTCGCCGGCCGGCAGATCGAGGACACACCGTTCGTCTTTCTGACCGTCGTTCCGGCCCGGACGGTTTTCGGAGCCATGTCCTCCTGGCATTATATCCTCGGGTTGGTTGCCATTATCGGCCTGTTTCTCATCAGTTCCCTGTTCCTGATCAGTTTCCGGAACCAGAAGGAAAACATTACCAATCTCATGCGGACGGAGGATGAGCTCCGGGCCGCGAAGGAAGCGGCGGAAGCCGCCAACCGCGCCAAGAGCGATTTCCTCGCGGCCATGAGTCACGAATTGCGCACCCCGCTGAACCATATCATCGGCTTCACCGAGCTGGTGGTCAGAACCGGCAGCGAGAACCTGACCACGGAACAGGCCGAGTACCTGCAGGATGTTCTGAACAGCAGCCGCCATCTCCTGTCGCTCATCAATGATATTCTCGACCTGTCCAAGATCGAAGCCGGACGCATGGAACTGCATCCGGAACATATCGAGGCCGCCGAAGTGCTCCAGCACTCGCTCAACATGATCCGGGAAAAAGCCAAACGTCACCGCCTGAAGCTCGATTTCCTGCCGCCGCCGGCCCCGGCATACCTGGTGGCTGATGCCCGGAAAATAAAGCAGATCCTGTTCAACCTGCTGGGTAATGCCGCCAAGTTCACTCCCGATGGCGGCAGCATCCGGCTGGCGGCGGCATGGGAAGACGATCCGGCGGCGCCGCGGTCGCC
Source organism: Candidatus Anaeroferrophillacea bacterium (assembly GCA_016933675.1). GTDB lineage: Bacteria > Desulfobacterota > Anaeroferrophillalia > Anaeroferrophillales > Anaeroferrophillaceae > JAFGAM01. The sequence continues at coordinate 66,397 of JAFGAM010000126.1, read as the reverse complement.
GGCCGATGCTGACAATGGTACTGCGGATCCCGGCCGTCAGCTGCATATCCTGGTGCAGGACTCGGGCATCGATATCGCCCCCGAAGACCTGCAAAAGATCTTCTCCACCTTCGCCCAGGTGGACAGCTCCGCCAGCCGCCGCTACCAGGGTACCGGCCTCGGGCTCTCCCTGTCGCGGCATATGGTCGAGCTGCACGGCGGCCGGATATGGGCTGAAAGTGCCGGGCTCGGAAAAGGATCGACGTTTCATGTCGTCCTGCCCGAATCGCCCGCCGATACCGGTCGTGGACAACGGGGATAGACGTGCCGCGGCCGGGGCTCAGCCTGAGGTGATGGCGGGTCGGGTGGGCGGGGCAAACCGTGCGTTGAGCGAGTCAAGTTGTAGCGCAACGAAGGAGATGGGGTTATTGGAAAGCCATCAATTGTTGTGCAGCCGAATATCACTATATAACCGGAAACGGGGATCGACGGGAACCAATGGAACAGCACAACCCCAAGACAGGATCGGCGGCATTGCGGATCCTCATTGTCGAGGACGACGTCCTCAACACGAAGCTGTTTCGCCGGTTACTGCAACTGGAGGGATTCGAGACCCTGGCTGCCGGTACCGCCGAGGCCGGCATCGCGCTGGCAATCAAGGCGCAGCCGGACTGTATTCTGATGGATATCCAACTCCCGGGAATGGACGGCCTGGAGGCCACCCGGAGACTGCGGGGACTGCCGAAAACCGCCGACATACCGATAATCGCCCTGGCCGCCCATGCCATGGTTGGTGACGACCACCTGACCTACGAGGCGGGCTGTCGCGGATACATCAGCAAACCTGTCGATCCCCGCACCTTCGCCGACAGCATCGGAAAATTCATTGCCGGGGCAACGAAGCGGAACGGTTGAGGGTACGAATTTCACCGGCCTGCAGTTCGCGCCAGCGGCCCGGTGCCACCCCTTCCAGGGTCAGCGGTCCGTAGGCGATGCGTACCAGGCGCCGGATCCCGAGCCCCAAGGTCGCCAGCATCCGCCGCACCTGGCGGTTGCGGCCCTCTCCCAAAACGATGTCGACCACCGATTGCCGCTCCCCGACCTCCACCAGCCGCACCTTCAGCGGCTTCGACATGCCATCCTCCAGCATGACCCCGTGCCGCAGCCGGGTGAGGGTTTCCGGGGCGATGTGCCCGGTCACCGTGACGCGGTAGGTTTTCTCCATTTTGTAGCGCGGATGCATGAGCCCGTTGGCCAGATCGCCGTTGTTGGTGCACAACAGCAGACCCTCCGAAAAAAAGTCGAGGCGGCCGACGGGATAGAGGCGTTCAGGGATGTCGCGGAGCAGATCCCGCACCGTCGGCCGGCCGTCGGGATCCTTCATGGTGGAAACGCAACCCGGCGGCTTGTTGAGCAGGATCACCCGGCGCCGCGGCGTTGCCTGCGGTGGCAACGGGCGACCGTCGACGGCAATCTCAGCGGCGGCGGGGTCCGCCCGGGTGCCGAGTTCGGTGACGGTAACGCCGTTTACCGTCACCCGGCCGGCGAGAATCAGCCGCTCGGCGGCGCGGCGCGAGGCGATACCGTGGGCGGCGATGATCTTTTGCAGGCGTTCTTCGGCCATCGTTTCCCTACCCTTCCACCTGGCGGTCCAGGAGCGGCAGCTCGGCCGCCGGGTAGAGATCGCCGAAACTTTTGATGTCCGGCAGGCTGGAAAGGGTCCGAAGATTGAAGATCTGGAGGAAGCGGTCGGTGGTGACATAGAGCATGGGGGATCCCGGGACATCCTTGCGTCCCTTGATGGTGATCAACTCACGGGTCAGCAGTTGCCGGATGACGCCGGAGGAATCGACGCCACGCACCGCATCGATCTCCGGTCTGGTCACCGGCTGGCGGTAGGCAACGATGGCAAGGGTCTCCAGGGCCGCGCGACTGAAGCGCACCGGCTTACCGGCGATGTAGCGGCGGATGTAAGGGGCGTTCTCCTCCCGGGTTACCAGGCGGATACCGCCCCCCACCCGCTGCAGCAGAAAACCCCGGTTGCGGCGGCGATACTCATCTTCCAAGTGATCGACGGCGGCGGCGATCAGTTCATTATCGTCAATTTCGAGCACCTCACCGAGCGCCGCCGGAGTCAGAGGCTCGGCAGCTACCAGCAGCAGGCTTTCAATGATGTCCTTGCAGGTATAAAGGCTGGCGGAGTCCATGACCGGATCCTCACTGTGGTTATGGTCGTGCCCTCATTCAGGCGGTAAAAGGGTTGGCACCGTCCCCCGCCGCATTCCATCCGTCGGCAACCGGCGGGCCGTCTCCGGAGTGCCGGCGGCGGCTCACGACGATGGGCGCGAAAGGTTCCTCCTGGGCCAGCCGCACCCGTTTGAGCCGGGTTAACTCCAGCAGCGAGAAGAAGAGTACCGCCAGCAGGGAACGATCGGCCGGCAACCGGCGGGCCAGCTCCTCGAATTCCTGCGGTGAATGCGTCGCCAGTCGCGCCGTAACATGGTCCAGCATCTGGTCGAGACTGACGGCGTCCTGGACGATCTCGAGTCGTTCGCTTTCGGCTTTCAGGCGGTCGGCCACGGCGACGTAGGCGGTGAGCAGATCGGCGACGGTCACCGCGTAGCGTTCCACGGGCGCGGTGTCCCCCGCTGCCGGCAGCCGGGAGAAATCGTCAACCTGCGGCCGGGAGAAGACATCCCGGCCCAACAGGGGTTGCGCCGCGAGGAAATCGGCACCCTTGCGGTACAGTTCGTAGGCCTGAAGCCGGGCGATGAGCTCCTCGCGCGGATCTTCACCTTCATCCTCAGCCCCCTCATCCGTCGGCGTCTGCATCCTGATCAACACCCGGGACTTGATCTGGATGAGGGTGGCGGCCATCACCAGATATTCCGAGGCGATGGCCAGGTTCATCTCCCCCATCAGTTCGAGGTAGGCGAGGTACTGACGGGTAATGTTGAGAATCGGCAGATCCTCGATTGCCACCCGGTTCTTGCGGACGAGGAAAAGGAGCAGGTCCAGCGGCCCCTCGAAGCTGTCCAGCAGCACATAGAAATGCTCCTGCAGCGCATAGAGGGCATGGGTGTGGGCCGGGGGAAAGAACGGCCGGACAATGTCGGCCGCTACCGCCGCCCCGGTATACGTTCCCCCTTCCGCTCCGGGTTCCGGTCCGTCCATGGGCGTCAGCGGCTCAGCTTCATGGCGTCGCGCACCCGCGTCATTGTTTCCCGCGCCACCCTTCGGGCATGATCGGTACCGGCGGCAAGGATCTCGTCCACCAGCCCCGGGTGTTCCTCGTAGCGTCGCCGGCGCTCGCGCAGAGGGCCCATCCCGATCAGCAGGTTTTTCGTCAGCAGCCGCTTGCACTCGACGCAGCCGATGGCCGCCTGCGGACATTCCGCGCGAATGCGTTCGACCTCACCGGCCGGGGAATACAGCCGGTGGAGCGGGAAGAGGTTGCATTGCTCCGGATCGCCGGGATCCGTGCGCCGCGCGCGCCGGATGTCGGTGACCATGGACGACACCTTGGCGGTGACCGCCGCCTCGTCGTCCGAAAGATAGATGGCGTTGTCATAACTTTTGCTCATTTTTCGACCGTCGAGTCCGGAGAGCTTCGGTACCTCGGTGAGGATCGGATCGGGCACCGGGAAGACGTCACCGTAGAGATGGTTGAAACGCCGGGCGATCTCCCGCGTGAGTTCAACGTGGGGCAGCTGGTCGTGGCCGATGGGCACCAGGTGGGCACGATAGATGATGATGTCGGCGGCCTGGAGCACCGGGTAGCCAAGGAAACCGTAGGTTGCCAGGGTGTCGCCCGCGGCCTCCGTCTGGGAGTCCTTGTAGGTCGGGTTGCGCAGCAGCCAGGACAGCGGGGTGATCATCGACAACAGCAGGTGCAGTTCGGCGTGCTCCATGACATGGGATTGAATGAACAGCGTCGCCCGCTCCGGATCGATGCCGGCGCCGAGCCAGTCCAGCAGAATGTCACGGGTGGAGTCGCGGATGATCTCCGGGTTCTGGTATTCGCTGGTCAGGGCGTGCCAGTCGGCGGCGAAGAAGAAACAGTCGTATTCCTCCTGGAAACGCAGCCAGTTGACCAGCACCCCGTGATAGTGTCCGAGGTGGAGCCTGCCCGTGGTACGCATGCCGGAAAGAACACGTTTTCCTTTGTCATTCATCGGTTATGCCCCATACATTGCATTATGGTTGACGATTACGTGGTGTCGATTCAGCATCAATATCCTCTCTTTGCGGCCAGGCATCCGGCGGTGCCGGGAGGCTCCGGCGGTGCCGGCGTCAGAAAAACGGCACCGGCGCACCGCCGATAAGCAGATGTGAACAATAGGTGATCAACGGCACCAGCACCAGCTCGATACCGCCGGTAAATACCAGGGCGAGGATGATGATGAAGCCGTACTGCTCGATGCGGCCATAGACATAGGCCAGTTGGGCCGGGAGCAGAAATCCGACGATGCGGCTGCCGTCAAGCGGTGGCACCGGCAGAAGGTTGAAAAACCCCAGTGCCAGGTTGAGAAAGACGCTGACCCGGGCCATGAGCAGCACCGGGGTCAGCACCGTGCCGGTGATCCAGTTGCCGCCCAGTGCCAGGGCCAGATAACCGGCGACGTGATAGACCAGGGCGCTGGCGCCGGCGAGCAGGAAGTTTGCCGCCGGTCCGGCAAGCGCGATGAGCGGCAGCTGGCGCTTCGAATCGGTGAGGTTGCGCGGGTTGATGGGAATGGGCTTGGCCCAGCCGATGACCCGGGTGACAAGGAACACCAGGGTACCGACGGGATCGAGATGTTTGAGCGGATTGAGCGTCAGGCGACCGAGCATCCGCGGGGTGTGATCGCCGAAGCGGTCCGCCGCCAGGCCGTGGGCCAGCTCGTGGACGGTAACCGCCAGGAGCACCGGCACGGTCATGATTGCCAATTGCAACATGATTTCTTTCATCCGGGGTTTCCCGATGGCGGTTTCGTTGGGGCGCACGGCCGTGCGCCCGTACATTCGGCGAAACGCCGGTCGATCACCCGCTGCGTCTTGCGCTCGCTGCGCGGCAGGGAGGCGTAATCCACCACCGCCACGTCGGGAGTCACCATGATTTTGTGTTTCACCGCCGACCTGATCGCCGCCGCGATCCGTTCGCGTTCAGCGCCCGGCGCACTGTCGGGATCGGCCTCCACCTCAATGAGCATCTCGTCGCGGCCATCCGGGCGGCGTTCGAGGACAATGCGGTATTCACTCGACACCCCCTCGGCATCAGAAAGGATTTCGTCAATCTGGCCGGGATAGATGTTCACCGCGCGGAATTTGAACATGTTGTCGGTACGTCCGAGGATACGGTCATGGCGTGGAAAGGGCGAGCCGCAGGGGCATTCGCCCGGCAGCAGGCGGCACAGATCCCGGGTGCGGTAGCGGATGAGCGGCGCCGCTTCTTTGCGCAGGGTAGTCACCACCATCTCTCCCGCCTCGCCCGGCGGCAGTGGTTCGAGGGTGTCGGGGTCGACGATCTCGACAATGTAGTAATCGGCCCAGTAATGGATGCCGCAGTGGTAGCGGCAATCGAGCCCGGTACCGGGGCCGTAGAGTTCGGTCAAGCCGGGGATATCGAAGACCTCCTCAACCCCCAGCAGGGTGCGGATGCGCTGGAGCATGGCATCGGAGCTGCGCTCGGAACCAAGAATGACGGTTTTCAGGGCCAGGCGGTCGCGGATGCCGCGATGGTTGACTTCCTCGGCCAGCAGCAGCCCCATGGAAGCGGTGCAGCACAACACGGTGGACGCAAAATCCAGCGCCAGCTCGCACTGCAGGTCGATATTGCCCGGACCGATGGGAATCGCCATGGCGCCGAGCTTTTCACAGCCCAGCTGGAAACCAAAACCGGCGGTCCACAGGCCGTAGCCGACGGCGATCTGCACCCGGTCAGCCGGGGTGACGCCGGCCGTTTCGTAACAGCGGGCGAAAAAATGAACCCAGTCGTCGATATCCCGCTGGGTATAGGCCATCACCTTCTTCTTGCCGGTGGTGCCCGAGGAGGCGTGTACCCGCACCACCCGCTCCAAGGGTACCGAGAGGAGCGGATAGGGGTAGCCGTCCCGCAGGTCGTCGGCGGTGGTAAACGGCAGCCGCGGCAGATCGGCAATACCGGTGATCGACGCCGGATCGATACCGGCGGCGGTAAGTTTCCGGCGATAGAATGCGCAGTTGTCGAAGGCGTGGCGCACCGTCTGGCACAGCCCTTCGCGCTGGCGGGTGGCGATACCATCGGCGGTCATATGATCCATGAAGGTTTGCGGCGGCATGAAATGACGGCTCCCGATGTAAAAAAAGCTATGGATCCGTTTCGCGGTATCCATAGCTGCATATAAATCGAAGGCCATGGATCACACCGTAGCGCGGCGGAATGTCCATGGCCCGTTGGCTGAATCCGCGGGTGGCGGACAATCCTCCTAGGGATTGCGCCACCACCCGCATGACTGTTGTCGAAACAGGATTTTCACGTACCTGGCCCCCGGTGATTGTTTTGGGTTTCTCTACGCAAAAAAACGGCATTTGTCAAGCCACTTGTGTCGACCAGAGCACTGGTCCATCCCCGGCGTTCATCGCTGTTGCCCTGCAAGCCGCGGTAACAATTCATGAATCTCTCCTCTGTCCCGCGTCAACCAGCGCCCCCTGGCATTGGGCGGGCAATGGCGTTCCACATCCGGCCGGAGGGAAACGAAAAAGCCTCCGCCGCGGCGGTCTCACCACACCAGTTTACGGTGGACCCACCCTTCGTCGCCATCGGGATGGCGGATCTGCAGCCAGTCGCCCCGCCGATTCAGTACTCGGAAAGCAACCCCGCGTTCGGCGGTGAAAACCACCGGGTTGTCGGTGCCCGGTCCCGAGCGGATGTTGCAATTGTCGATGATGGTGATCACCGCGTCGGTATCGGTTACCAGTTTCTGGTGGATCCAGCCGCAGTCGCCCTCGAAGTCACTGAACAGCAGCCACTCTCCCCGGCGTTCGATGATCTGCAGCGGATAGTAGCGGCCGACCTGCCACAAAACCTCGTGCCCGGTACCGGGACCGCGGCGGATGTTGGCGGTATCGACGATAACCGCAAGACGCTCGGCGAAGGCCGTCGCCGACCACAGGAGCAGAAGAACCATGGTCAGACAAGCAAACGTCCGTATTGACCGGGGATTACGGCAATGCTTCAAATTACTGCGGTACTTCATGAGACAATCCAAGTCCTTTCCGTTTTGCTTCGATGTGGCGCCGGATCAAGAGCGACGCCTGGTGCGGGTCCGGCTCGACACTGAATGACGCCCCCAGCAGATCCGTCAGGCCGACGGTCAGCAGGTTGACGACGTTGGCGCTGCCGCCCACCGGCGGCATGGGCCCGAGCACCGTATGCACCCCGGAGGCGACGAAATAGGCAGCTATGGACACCGCCTTTTCCGAGTACCACTCCGGCGCCGCGCCGGCCAGCGGCAGATCGCTGATATCCACCCCGAGATGGTCGGCCAGGGCTGCCGCCAGCACGAGGATGCGGACGTTGTCGACGCAACTGCCCAGGTGCAGCACCGGCGGGATACCCAGGGCGTCGCAGACCTCCCTCAGCCCCGGCCCGGCGTATCTGACGGCCTCGTTCACCTTGAAACCGGCCTTGGCGTTGGCCACCGCGGCACAACCGGTGTCCACCACCAGGCAGTCGTGGCCGATGAGCTCGCGGGTCAGTTCCACATGGCCGAAATCATGGGTGATCTTGGGGTTGTTACAACCGACGACGCCGACGGCGCCGCGGACTTTACCGACCCTGATGGCCTCCACCAGGGGCGCCGGGGTGCCGCCGAGAGCGCCGATGATGGCCTCGACGGAGAAGCCACCGACGGCGTCCACCGGTTCCACCGGGATCGTCACCCGGCCCCGCCGGCCGTAGCTGTCGATGGCGAGATGCACCAGGTGATCCGCCTCGGCGGCGGCGTTGTCGGGATGAAACTCGATGTGTTCCATCCCCGGGAAGCGCGCCTTATCGCTGGTGCTGACCATTTTCGTATGGTAGCAGGGGGCGATGGCGCCCAGTGAGGGCATGATGCACTGGTAGTCCACCAGCATCAGGTCGACCGCGCCGGTACCTAGCACCAGCTCGGACATCAGGTGATTGCCGGCTATGGGTATGCCGTGGCGCATGAGCAGCTCGTTGCCGGTGCAACACAGGCCGGCAACGTTGATGCCGGCAGCACCCCGTTCCCCGGCCAGAGCGATCAGTTCCGGATTCGTCGCCGCCCGGAGCACCATCTCGGACACCACCGGATTGTGACCGTGGACGACGATGTTGACCTCGTCCTCCCGCAGCACCCCGACGTTGACCTTCGTTGGCCGCGGCGCCGGGGTGCCGAAGAGGATATCGGAAACCTCGGTGGCGATCATCGAACCGCCCCAGCCGTCGGAGAGGGCGTTGCGCAGGCCGTGGAGCAAGAGACTCTGCCAGCCGTTGTCCACCCCCATGTGGGTACGGTGCATCATCTCCGAGGTTTCGCGGTCTACGCCTCGCGGGGTGATGTTCAGCCTTTTCCAGGTTTCGCGGCGCGCTGCCGGCGCCCGTCCGGCCATGGTGAGGTGCCCCTTGCGGGTACCATACTCCTCGAACAGGGCGTCGGCCAGGTCGGCGGCGATCTCCTTCGCGCCCCGCACCCCGGCGGTGTCGATGCCGTATTCCGCCGCCACCCGCCGCAGTTTTTCCTCGTCGCCGATGCCGTATCCCGGCGCCTCGTCGCGGGCCACCGCCGCCAGCACCTCGACAAGATCGCGGCCGTGGTCGGAATGGGCCGCAGCGCCGGCGGCGATCATGCGGCCGAGGTTGCGGGCGACGATGATGTCGGCATCGGCGCCGCAAACGCCGAGCTGCGGGCCCTCGCCGAAGGGATCGATGCGGCAGGGGCCCATGGCGCAGTTGCGGCAGCTGAGTCCCAGGTCGCAGTAGCCGCACTGGGGCTGCTGGGCTTTGAGACGGTCCCAGACGGTCTCGACACCGTCCCGCTCCATGACGCCGAGCAACAGGCGTCCGTCAGTGGTAATGGTACGCGACTCGCTCTTCTTTTCCATGACATTCTCCCCTTGTTTCAACGGCCGGCGACGCGGCGCAGTTCGGTCAGGGTACGGCGGAAACGCAGCAGTTCAGCGTGGCGGATACCGGCCGGCGGCCACGAGTCATCCACCGGCGACAGGGCGGCAGCCACCGTGTTCGTCTGCCGCCGCAGGGCGGCATCGCTTTCCTCGAAAGTCAGTGCCCCGCTCTTGCAGGCCTCGACACAGGCAGGTTCCAGCCCTTCCTGCTGCCGCTCGAGACAGTTATCGCACTTCACCGCCACGGTTTTGCCCGCCGGGGCGAAAAGATCGGGGTGAAAACGCAGGACGCCGAAGGGACAGGCCATGGCGCAGGAGGCACAGTTGATGCAGCGGTCGGGATCGATAAGAACCGTACCGCCGGCAGGATCGCGGAAGATGGCCCCGGGCAGACAGGCAAGGATGCAGGGAGCCGGGTCACAGTGGCGGCAACGATTGGGAAACCCTTCGTTCCAGCGTCCGGCACCGACGTGGATCCGCGGCCGGGGCCGGGGAACCTCGGCCAGAGCGCCGAACAGGGTACCGGCGCGGGAGTGGACCACGGCACAGGCGGTCATGCACTGCATGCAGCCAACGCAGCGTTCGGGATGAACCTGGACAGTCTTCATGGCAACCTCCCCCTGATGGCTTCGTAACCGGGCCGACCGCAAGGGTCGCCCCTACATCCTCCTCGTTGCGCCTGCAGATTTTTGCCGCCACAGTGGCAACACTGATTGGGATCGACACCCCGATCATACCGTAACCGGGAACTGGAATCAAGCCGCCGCGGGGTTCAGATACAGATCGGCCAGCCGCAGTCGCCGAGGCTGATCTCCAGCAGTAGATCGGGGGGCAGGGTCAGCGGTCGGCGGGTACGGATGAGCTGCATCAGCCGGCCGGCCTCGGCAATGCGGTTGACCAGCACCATGCCGGCGAGGCGGTCGTCATGAAACACCAGCCGCCGCCGGCAGCCCCGTCGGTGGTCAAGGTGATCGACCACCGTGAATCCCGTTTCACCTTTCGGGGGCACGGTCACGCCGGCGGTGGCGAGATCCAGCCGCCCAGCCCGGATGACGTTGCGTGCCAGGCTGCCGGGATAGGCGGTCCGGCGGCCGAGCATGTTTTCACCCGCCGCCCTCCCCTGCTCCGCCGCCTCGGGCCAGATGGCATTCAACCGCCAACCGCCGCCGGCCAGGTCGAAGGTTTCGGCGACATCGCCGGCGGCGAAGATGCCGGGAACGGAGGTCTCGAGATATTCGCTTACCCGGATCCCCGTGCCCGTGCGGATATGTTTCCGGGACACGAAATCCGCCGCCGGCACCACCCCCTTGCCGACCACCGCCAGTTCGGCGGCAAGTTCGCGACCGTCGTCGAGCACCGCCGCGGTGACGCGGCCGCCATTCCCCCGGAACGCGGCCACCGACCGTCCGGGGAGAACCGTAATCCCCGACTCCTCCATTTCCGCCCGCAGCATCATGCCGGCGGCATCGTCCAGCTGCTGGGACAGCGGCCAGGAAGAGGTGATCACCATGGTCACCGGCAACCCGCGGTGCCGCAGAGCCAGGGCCGCCTTGCAGCCCACCAGCCCGCCGCCGACAACCACCGCCCGGGATGCGGTGGCCGCAACCCGGACAATGCCTTCGGCATCGGCAATGGTACGCAGGGGAAAGATGCCGTCGAGATCGGCCCCGGGAACATCCGGAAGTCTTGCCTCGGCACCGGCGGCGATGAGCAGCCGGTCGAAGGAAATTCGCCGGCCGGCGGCGGTATGAACCGCCCGGGGTTCGATATCGAGGGCGACAACCCGGTCACCGATGACGGCGGTAATCCCGAGATCCGCGAAGAACGTTTCGGGTCGGAGACACATGCGTGCCGGGGAAGCCGTACCGGCGACCAGGGCGCTGGTCATCGGCCGGCTGTATGGGGGATGGTCCTCGGCGGCAACAACGGTGACCGCCGCCCGCGAATCGTGGCGCCGGATGGTCTCCAGTGCCACAATCCCGGCGATACCGCCGCCGATGACGAGATGCTTCATGGCTTATTGGCACCTCCGCCCGACTGCCCGGAACCGACGCGATGCGGCACGACAGGAAGATTCCTGGCGTGTTCACGACGGACATCTCCGGTTCTTCCCGCAGGCCGGCCGGAACAACATGACCGGCCGCGGCTATATGCTGATTTTCCGTTGTACGACGTTCGCGGGAAAAATGCAACCGAGGGAATTTGTCGGCACTGACCGCGATGGCGTGGGCAATCGGTTTCCTCCAGGGTGATTGCGCAGGTTCGGTTTCCACCGGGGTGATCCGGCGCTTCCGGCGTCACCCGGCTCAAGCCCCGGCGCCGGCCAGAAAACCATAAATGACAACCTTCACTTTGCCGCTCATATCGCTGAATTCAACCCCGTTTTTTATTGCCTGATCGTCCTCGGTGAGATTTTTGATCACTCCTGAGAGGGGCATGGCATCGGGAATGCCAGGCAACATGAGCTGAATGGACGCCTCCTGGCCGACCGTGGGCAGACGGTCGATACCGCTGAGTTTCCGCCGGTCGGTGACAACCCTGCAGCCGCCGCGGCTGATATCGATTACGGCACCGGGAAAGACCATCTTGCCGATCTCCATTCGGGCCGGCAGGTAGCAGTCGATACGTTTGTAACTGCGCAGGTTGTGATCCTCCACCCGGTCGGGAAAACGGATGAAAAACAGCGGCACCGGCTGTTCGCCCACATGAATGATGCTTGATTGAAAGCCGTACACACTCCCCCGGTGCAGGTAGCGGACCACCACGTCGGCCCCAGCGACGGCCAGCCGTTCCAGATCGAGAGAACAGGATTTCGGTTTCCTGATGATCAGAAAGTTGCCGGGATCGATGCCGATGATGCTGCTCTTCAGGCGCTGGTTCAATCCCTTGAACTGAATATGGATGGGGGTATTGACATCGAAGCTCATGGGTGTGGGTCCGCGGTCATGGTGTTGGGGGGTGCGGCGGATGGGCCAGAAACAGGTCGACGCAGTCGGGACACAACTGGGTCCCCCGCACTTCCATGACAATTTCCATCGCCCGGTCATGCGCCATGCCCCGGCGGTACGGTCGATCACTGGTCAGGGCGTGGTAGGTATCGGCAATGGCGGTGAGGCGGGCCCAAAGCGGGATCCGCTCACCCTTGAGCCCGTCGGGATAGCCCCGGCCGTCAAAACGCTCATGGTGGTGGATGACGATGGGCAGAATCGGCGCCAGGCTGGGTACCGGACGCAGGATCTCACCGCCGATGGAGGGATGGCGTTTGATGGCATCGTACTCGGAGTCGGTAAGTTTCCCGGGCTTCAAAAGGATATGATCCGTTACCCCGATCTTGCCGATGTCGTGGAGCATCCCCCCCAACTGGATGGTTTCCAGGTCGCCCGCAGCCATATTCATCGCCGCGGCAAGCCGGGTAGTGATCCGGGCCACGGCTTCGGAATGTCCCCGGGTATAGGGATCCCGGGCCTCCAGTGCGGTCCCCAGACTGGTGATGCTGGCCAGCATCAGTGAGCGTTCGCTCTCAAGCCGCTCCTTTTCCTTGATCGCCAGCAGCAGGCGGTCGGAAAGCAGTTTTTCGATGGTAATGACCAATTCATCGGTATTGAAGGGCTTGGTCAGGTAGGCGTCGGCACCGCACTGGAGCATGCGGCGCATCAGCGGCCGTTCCCGGTTGGTGCTCATGGCCACGAAGGGAATATCCGCCAGGAGGCGGTCGGCGTGGATCATCCGGCAGAATTCCAGACCGTCCATCTCCGGCATATTGATGTCGCTGAGGATCATTGCCGGCCTCTGCCGCCGCATAAGTTCGAGGGCCTGGCGTCCGTTTCCGGCGGTGATGACCGCGAAGCCCGCCTCCCGCAGGCCGCGGTCGATGACCGCCCGGATGGTCGGTGAATCATCGACCACCAGTACGATCTGATTACGCTTGAGGGAGGCCTTGCGCAGGACCCGCTCGATGGTTTCGGTGATCACCTGACGGGCTTCGGACTTCGACAGGTAGGCGGCGGCACCGACAAGAAAGCCCTGTTCGATGTCTTCGTTGTCGTCGAGGGTGCTGAGGATGACGACCGGCAGGTGGCAGGTGTGCCGGTTTGCTTTCAACCGGCGGCAAAGTTCGATGCCGGTGACCCGGGGCATGTCGACATCGGTGATAACGAGATCGAAGTCACCCTCGGCAATCATATCGAGTGCTTCCTGACCGTCGCGGGCCAGGGAAATATCAATGGGCAGATGTCCGAGCTGCTTGGCCAGGCCTTCACGGATGACGGAACTGTCATCGACGATCAGCAGCCGCTTAGCTTCGGTCGGTACGTTTATCTGCAACAAGATCCCTGCGTCCAATCTGCCGGCCGGGCGGGGCAAGATGATTTGGCGGAAATTAATCGGGGCGATCTCATTCTCCGTCCATTTCTTTATCGGCATTTTTTTTACAGTCTTTAGAAGCGGAAAGCGAAACAAATGCCAAAATGAGGCACAATGAAGTGGTCCCGTAACGGCGACGGATTCGCGGCACGGCCTTCCCGAGGGATGCGGCGTACATGAAGTGCGCCGTGCCGACTCAATGTGCCACGCCCGTTCGCGGGCGGCACGCCCGGGCAGACACCGAAGAAGGGGGTATGTTACCCCGCCATCCGGAAGGCTACCGGGATGGGGGCAGAGGGAGGCAGGGGCTGAAACGCAAAAAAAGAAGTCGCTTTTTTTGGCGAGAGAGTGGTTCGGCGGAGGGAAATAAGAAGACAGTGATCGAGAAACAAAAAAAGGCCTTCCCTGAGGAAGGCCCCGGCCAATGTCGGTGCGGCTGACAATCGCCGGCGATTCAGAAACGGCACCAGTAAACCCGACCATCATCGCCCTTGAACCCTCGGAGAAGTTCCATGTGCCGCAGCACGGCGAACTGCTTGTCGAGTTCCGGACGTTGTACGTCAAGCCGTGCGGCGAGGTCGTCCGGCGCCATGGCCCCGGCCGCGGTGACGGCATCCAGCATCAGCCGCTGCAGCGGCAGAAGTTCCGGTGTTGCGAGGTTTTTCGCTCCCCGGGCGTTGTGCACCGCCCACGGATCACATGGTTTGAGCGGCGATACCCGGTCCATGTAACAGTCCTCGCAGAGGTGCTGGCCGCTGTGTTCCACCAGCTCACCGGCATCGACCGCGGCACCGCATTTTTCACACTTCGATGTATCGCTCATATCCTTCACTCCACCGGGCAGGCGCAGGGATTGGTGATCCGGGAGGCCAGATTGTTCGCCAGCAGCTCGAGTTCACGGGTGACTTCCGCGGTCGGCCGCCCATGACCGGTGACCACGGGGCCGATAATCTCGGCCTTGAGATCGCGGAGATAGGCCTCCACCTTGGGGAAGATATCCACCTTCCAACTGTTCTGGGTAAACACCGCCACCGGGTAGCCGGTCTTCTTCTTGGTGCGGAACAGGGTCAGAAAGTACTCGCTGCGCGGATAGATGCAGGCGTCATAGGTCGGTACGCCGAAAACGATGCCGCCGGCATTGAGCATCGCCCCCATCACCTGTCCCGGTTCGGCGGTGGCGGCATCGAAGTAGCACACCTCTAGGCCCCGCTCGACCAGTCGGCGACGCACCACCTCACCCATCTTGTGGGTATTGCCCCACATGGAACCGACCACCATCACCACCTTGCGGCCGCGTTCGTTCAGCGCCCACTCCTGATAACGGGAGATGATCGCCATGGGATTGGCGCGATAGACCGGCCCGTGTGACGGGCACAGGACGTTGATCCCCATCCCCCCCTTTACCCAATTATCAATCGCCTTGACCACGTGCTTGAGGTAGGAAGCGACGATGGTACCGAGATAACGGCGGGATTCGGGCCAGTAGGCCTCGAGATCCCATTCATCATCGAAGAGGGCGCGGTCCACGGCGCCGAAGCCACCGAAGGCGTCACAGGGAAAAAGGACCTTGTCCTCCACCAGGTAGGTAAACATGGAATCCGGCCAGTGGAGCCAGGGATAGCTGAGGAACCGCAGGGTGCGGCCGCCGAGGTCGATTTCGTCGCCCTCCCCGACCGCCCGAACCCGCTCGCTTTCGCCGTAGAACTGCGCGATGAAGTCTTTCCCCTTCGCTGTCGCCAGGATGACGGCACGGGGACAGCGCGGGTATATTGCCGACGCCGCACCGCTGTGATCGGGCTCCAGGTGGTTGTGGACGATGTAATCGATATCGGCCAGTGGTACCACCTCTTCAACCCGCCGGCAGAACTCCTCGGTAAAACTGTCCTTGACCAGTTCGATGAGGGCGGTTTTATTCCTTCCCCGAACGATGTAGGCATTGTAGCTCATGCCGTCAGGCAGCGCCCACAGACCCTCGAAGAACCGGGTCTCATGATCGTTCACCCCGACCCAGTAGACATTGTCAATAATCTTTACGGCATGGTTCGGCATATCTACCTCGCGGTCGAAAATCACATTGCAGTCCGGCGTCCGGCAGCGGCTGGCAATCCCGATAACGGGAGCCCGGCAGATCCTTATCCGTCATCCGGACACCGGAAGCATGGTGCCATGTTTACCGAACAAAGTCAATACTGTTTATCGTAATGATGGGGATGCCACGGCGACGACCTCAGAACCGCCACCGCAAAACGGCGAGACGCCGGCGGCTACCGGCGTGCAGACAGCGCCGCCGGCTCGCAGCCGCCGGGAGCGGTCAAACCGGAAAGCCCCGCGCCAGCAGATTGGCGAAGGTATCGGCGTCGACCGGCGGGCTGAAACGGAACCCCTGGACGGTGGTACAGGCCCGCCGGCGGAGAAAATCGAGCTGTTCGGCGGTTTCCACCCCTTCGGCCACCACCTCCAGCCGCAGGCTGCGGGCCATGGCGATAATCGCTTCGGTAAGGGCGACGTCATCGATATCCTGGGGAATATCCATGATGAACGAACGGTCGATCTTCAAACCGTCGAGGGGAAACACCTTCAGGTAACGCAAAGACGAGTAGCCGGTACCGAAATCGTCGACGATCAGCCGGATACCCCGTTGTTTGAGCGCCCCCAGGGTTGCCAGCAGGGAAGCCGAGTCGTCCATCAGGATGCTCTCGGTCAGCTCCAGTTCCAGCCGCTCCGGCGGCATACCGGTGGCCACCAGGGTCCGGCCCACGGTGTTGCCGAACTCCGACCGGTGAAACTGAACCGTCGAGACGTTGACCGCCATCCGGAAGTCCGGCAATCCCGCCGCCCGCCAGGCCATGTACTGCCGGCAGCCGTGCCGCAGCACCCACTCGCCCAGCGGTACGATGAGGCCGGTATCCTCGGCGAGGTGGATAAAGCGGTCCGGCGGCAGGATACCCAGATCGGGATGATTCAGCCGCACCAGCACCTCGGCCCCGACCACGGCACCGCTGTCGATATCGACCTGGGGCTGAAACATCAGACACAGCAGATCCTCCTCCAGCGCCTGGCGCAGGCCGCTCTCGACATGGAACTCGCTGACCGCACCATCATTGATGGCGGCGGAATAGTAGTGATAACCGTCCTTGCCGTGGTCCTTGACATGATACAGGGCAAGGTCGGCATTCTTCAGCAGATCGCCGATATCGTTGCCGTCGTCGGGAAACAGAGAGATGCCGATGCTGGCGGTGACAAAAACCCGCTGCCCATCCAGCATGACGGGTTTGCGAAGCACCTGCTGAATGCGACGGGCGACCTTGGCCGCATCAGTCGGCCGGGCGATATTCTGCAGCAGGATGGAGAACTCGTCTCCGCCCGGGCGGGCGACGGTCACGAGCCCTTCGTCATCGTTTTCGCGGGCGACCACGTCGATATCCCGTACGCAGGTATTCAGCCGCCGTGCGACCTCGGCCAGCAGCCGGTCACCGGCATGGTGGCCGAGGGTGTCGTTGATCCGCTTGAATCGGTCGAGATCGAGAAACAGGAGGGCCATCTGCGACCCGGTCCGCCGGCAGCGGGCGATGGATTCCTGCAGCCGCTCGGTGAACAGGCGCCGGTTCGGCAGGCCGGTGAGGCTGTCGAAATAGGCCAGGTACCGGATTTGCTGTTCGGCCAGCTTCCGCTCGGTAACATCCTGAACGGTCCCCGCGAGGGCCGCCCGCCGACCTTGATTGTCAAACGTCACTTCCCCCTGCAGATGAACGAATCGTTCGTCCAGCGACGAGGCATCGAGGCGGCAGTCGAAACCGACGAAGGTATCCTTTTCGCCGATACGGTCGAAGGCGCCGCGGACCGTCTCCCGATCCTGAACATGAACCGCGGTGACGATATCCTCGATAGTGCGGCTCCCCCCCTGCTCCAGGCCCAGGATGTGGACCGCCTCCCGCGACAGGTACAGACGATCGGCGATAATATCCCATTCCCAGTGCCCCAGTTTGGCGATCCGCTGGGCATTGGCCAGCCGCTTTTCGCTTTCCGTCAGCCGGACCAGCGAATGGCTCGCCTGGAGCATGTAGTGCACCCGCTGGCTGAGGATGATGATATTGACCGGCTTGGGCATGAAATCGGTGGCCCCGGTAAGGTAGGCCCGGTTGACCGTTGCCAGATCGTCGAGGCCGGTGATCATCAGGATGGGGAGGTGTTCGTTTTCCGGGTCCTCCCGGATCCGCCGGCAAACCTCGAAACCGTCGAGATCCGGCAGCACGAGATCGAGCAACATGATATCGGGCTGTGCCGATATAAACAGCTCCAGGGCTTCACGACCGTTTCCGGCGCTCACGGTGCGCAGTCCCTCGGCTTCGAGCGCCTCGGAGATAAGCAGCCGCATGACCTGATCGTCATCGACGATCAGGGCCAGCGAGGCGGACGACGGCGCGTCCTGATCGTCCGACAGGTTGAAGTTCACCCCATTTCCTCCAGTTGCCGGATCATTTCCTTTTCCGTGCGCCGAAACGTTTCCTCGATCCGGGCGAGCAGTTCCCCGGCCGACGCCAGGTTGTTCTCTCCGGTCCGGTATTCGATTTCTTTCGCCAGTGCGGCGATCTGCATGGCGCCGACCTGGGCACTGCCGGATTTGAGGGTATGGGCTCCGACGCGCACCGCCTCGGCATCACCATGCTCCAGACCCGCGGCGATATCGGCGAACAGCCGCACCGACTGGCTGCGGTACACGGCAAAGAGGCGGGACAGCAGGCCGCCGCGGCCCGATTTGAGGTTCCGGATGCCTTCGATCACCCGTTTATCGAGTAGCGGCTGATCGGCTATATCGTCATCCAGGGTGGAATCGCTTTTTTCGCTCATGGCCTTATGTACCTCAATGCAGGAAAGACAACCGTAAACCGCGACGGCCGCAGCCTTACAAGGTGCAGCTGCGCCCGGGAGAAGAGCGCGGAATGGTTACGAAGCCATATCATGGTCGATCGTAACCCGACCATACCGCAACCCCGGCGGCTGCGCCGGATATCCGTATGTGCGTTCATCGGTAAAAAAAACGCTTTCTTGACCCCTGCATTCCATCAGTCGGCACCTCAACTGCCGGGCGAACCGCAATGAGATGCTCCCGGCTCTCGCGACACCGATTCCGACCGCCGAGCCGGCGAAATCAGGCGGCCCCCCGGTCCGGCCGCAACCGCCGGCCGGCCATGAGCAGCAGATAGCCCGCCGCCGCCGTCATGACGATGACGGCACCGGAAGCGAGGTCAAACACGAACGATATCCCGAGCCCGGTCAGGGTACAGGCCAGACCGTACAGGGTGGCGTAGGCCATCATGCGCCGGATGGAACGGGTAAATCTCTCGGCGGCGGCAGCGGGAATGGTCAGCAGGGCGATGACCATGATCAGGCCCACCACCCGTACCAGCATGATGATCGCCAGCGACACCAGCAGCAGCATCCCGACCCGGATCCAGTCTACCGGCAGACCGACAACACGGGCATACTCCTCGTCGCAGGAGACGATGATCAGTTCCTCGGCATACCCCGCGACCGACGCCACGATGAGGAGATCCATGAGCGCCAGCAGCCAGAGATCGGCGCGCGACACCGCCAGAATACTACCGAAAAGGTAGCCCATCAGGTCGGGATGGTATCCCGGGGAGAGTTCGATACAGATCACCCCGAACCCCATGCCCACGGCCCACAGGGCACCGATGATGGTATCGTTGCGCACCTGCCCCCAGAGCGCCAGCCGGCCCATGACGCCCGCCGCGGCGAGGGTGAAGAGCGCCGTCACCGGCAGCACCGGCAGCCGCAGAAGCGATGCCAGACCGACACCGCCGAAGGCGGCGTGGGCGATGCCGCCGGCCAGAAACACCAGCCGGTTCACCACCACCAGGGTGCCCATGATCCCGCCGGCGAGGCTGACAAGCGCCCCGGCGATCAACGCCCGCTGGAGGAATTCATGGGCCGCGATATCGCGGATCAGGTGCAGGACGGTTTCCATGCGGATTTCAACGCCACGGTCGGCAAACCATCATCACCCATGATCGTGCAGTACCCGGTGCGGCACCCCGTGGGCGATGAGATCCACCGGGCAGTGATAGGTTTCTTCCAGCATTTCCGGAGTGATCAGTCCTTCGTCATGGGTGATGAGCATACGGTTGACGCAGGCCAGGCGGCGGACATGCCGGGATACCACGCCGATATCATGGGTCACCAGGACAATCCCCATGCTCCGGTTGAGTTCCCGGAGAATCTCGTAAAGGTTGGTCTGGCTGCCGGCATCGAGGCTCGCGGTGGGTTCGTCGAGCAGCAGCAGCCGCGGCGATCGGCACAGGGCGCGGGCGAGAAAAACCCGCTGCCGCTGCCCGACGGACAACTCGTCCAGCGGCCGGCGGCGATACGCCGTCATCCCCACCCGTTCCAGTTCCTCTTCCGCCCGCCGACGGTCAACGGCACGGAAACGGAAGCCGAACCGGCGCGGCTGGAGACGTCCCTGGAGCACCACATCGGCAACGGTAATGGGAAAATCACCGCCGTCGACGGCAAGCTGAGGAACGTAGGCAAGGATGTCGCGTACCTCCCGGGGATGCCGGCCGAAAACCTGCACCCTGCCCCGACCGGGCTCCAGCAGACCGAGCATCAGCTTCAGCAGGGTCGTCTTGCCGCCGCCGTTGGGGCCGATGATACCGAAGAAATCATTGGCTCCGATACACAGGTCGATGTTTTCCAGTACCGGATGATCGTCGAAGGCAAACGATACCCCCGTCATCAGCACCGCCGGTGTGTCGTTCACGGGCATCTCCCGCCATGATCCCGCACCAGGCGGGCGAAATCGCGCAATATCGCGGGCCAGTCGGCGGCGAGGGGATCGGCGGCGGCCATCCCGACCCCGAGAATCTCGGCAGCCGAAGCCGCCGTGGCCCGGTCACGCGGTTGCACGATCATCGTCCGGATACCGCCGCGGTCGATGCGTTCCCGGAGTCCGGCCAGTGCCCGGGGGCCGGGCCGGGTTCCGTGGTGCTCCACCGCCAGTTGTTCGAGGCCGTAATCCCGGGCAAAGTACCCCCAGGCGGGATGATAAACCAGAAAACAGGTTTCCGGTCCCGCTTCCAGGAAACGACGGATTTCCTCATCCAACCGGTCGATGGCCGCCCGGCAGGCATCATGCCGACGCCGGCAGGCAGCGGCATGCTCCGGATCGCGGGCCGCGAAAGCAGCAGCCATGTTGGCTGCCAGGCGCCGGGCGGCGCGCGGTGACAGCCAGACATGGGGATCGGCGACAGCCTGGTGAACGTGACCAGCCTCCCCGTCATGACGCCCGGCGTGGGAGGGGTCGTTTCCGTGCATCGCCCGATGATGGATGGAGATTTTCTCCACCCCGGCATCGGCGGCCACCACCGTCACCCGGTCGCTCCCCGCCAGCAGCCGCGGCAGCCAGATGTCCTCGAAGGCGATGCCGATGGTAAAATAGATATCCGCCGCTGCCAGGGCTCGCAACTGCGACGGGCGGGGCTCCCAGGTATGGGGGTCGGTACCCGCGGGAACCATGGTAACGACGGTGACGTCATCACCGCCGATTTGCCGCACGAACCACTCCTGGGGAGGGATGGATACCGCCACCCGGAGGGCGGCGGTAACGGGAAAAACCGCCGGCGGCGACAGGAGAAAAACCGCCAAAGCCGGCAGCAGCGACCGCCGGAGACGGCGGAAAAAGGGCGGCAGGCGGAAATCGGCCATCAGGACACCTCGTCGCCCGCCTGTTTGTCCAGCAGCAGGGTACCTTTGCGCACCCGGGTGTTGTAGCGCACCTGGCCGTCGGCCGCGGCAAACGGGGTCAGATATGCCTTCACCCGCTCCTTTTCATCGGCGGTCAGCGGCCGGTAGAATTCCAGATGCCAGATCACGTGTTCGATGATCCGCGCCAGGGTTTCCTCCCGATGCCAGACGGCATACTGGTAGGATATTTCCGGCGCCAGCCCGAGGCTGTACAGGTAGTTGAAGATCACCGTCACGTCGAGGGGATCCCAGACGAAATCCTCGCCGTAGATCATTCGGTAACAGTGGTTGTAGAGCGGGTTGTCCCGCACCCCGGCCCAGTATACCAGTGCCACATACCGTTTCGACAGGGCCAGCAGGCGGTCCACCGCCGCGAGGTCGTTGAGGATCGGGCTCATGGAGACGAACACCAGGTCGAAGTTCCGGTCGGTGGTATAGGTAAAAAAATCGGCGCAGACCACCTCGAGGTTTTCCAGACCGAGCCGTGTCTTCTTCTCCTCGAGCCGGGCGATCATCTTCGGTGCCACGTCGACCCCCACCACGTCGCGGCAGCGCTCGCAGAAGGCGGTGCAGTGGGTACCCGGCCCGCAGGCTACATCGATCACCGAGGTCTCCGGTCCGAGCATGCCGGCGGCGGCCAGGCGGTCGATGACCTGCTGCTGGTCGGCGACGAAATCCTCGGCATGTTCAAACTTCCGGTAGTGGTCCGCCAGGCCATCCCATTTCTCGGCGCTGGCTACCTTGCGGTTCTCGAACCGCTGCCGGCGCTCGGCGGCATAACGGCGCCAGAATTCCGGCCGCTGGGGATCCGGTGTTGCATCCATGAAAGTTCTCCATTTCCTGAGCTGGTTCTCGCGGGGCACAAACGCGCTATCAGGTCATCCTGCCCCCGGACGTTGCCGGCGCGGTGCCGTGGCATGGCGAAACAAACCCGATGCCCCCGGGACGGACCCCGGAGGATACCGTCAAGGCCTTCGTAAAACAGGCCGGCGTCCCTGTCAATGCTTTTTCAATCGGTGGGACAACCATTATGTCCGCCCTGATGACGGCAATACCCATACCGATTTTCCATCCTCGGACAACCTATTTTAATGATATTAAAACTTGTTTTAGCGATATCAAAATACCGTTGCGCTCCGGTTGAATTTCGTATACAAGGGTTGGGATTTATGTCCATATGCCCAACGCGGTGTCATCGTTGAGAGGAAAAGGAGGAGGGGTTACCGTGTCATTACTGAAACGCATCTCCCAGTTTATCGATCTGTTCAACGAGTGGATCGGCCTGGGGGTCTCATGGCTCACCACCATCATGGTCCTGAATGTGTTCTACGACGTGGTTATGCGCTATGTCTTCAAGCAGGGCAACATTGCCCTGCAGGAGCTGGAATGGCACCTGTTCGCGGTCATCTTCCTCATCGGCGCCGCCTATGCGCTCAAGAAGGACGCCCACGTCCGGGTAGATATCGTCTATACCCGGCTTTCCACCCGGCAGAAGGCCTGGATCGATTTTCTCGGCACCATCGTCTTTCTTATCCCCTACTCGCTCATGGTAATCTACGCTTCCAGGGGCTTTGTCGCCAGTTCCTGGTCTCTGGGTGAGATTTCACCCGATCCCGGCGGGCTGCCGGCGCGCTACATCCTCAAGGCGATGATTCCCATCGGTTTCTCCCTGGTGATTCTCCAGGGTATCTCCCAGGCGATCAAGAATTTCCTCGTCATCATCGGCCGGGAGCCGGAAGTGGGTGATTACACCGGGGCGGCACCGGTTGCCGGCGAGGAGGTGAAGTAATGGAGGGGCTGCACGAATACATGGCGCTGATCATGTTCGGCGCGCTGTTCTTCTTCCTGCTGCTGGGTTTTCCGGTGGCTTTCACCATCGGCGGCGTGGCGCTGTACTTCGGCCTCTACGGCTTCGGCCCGGCCTTTTTCGGCCTCCTACCCCTGCGCATCTGGGGCACCATGAGCAATTTCACCCTCCTGGCGGTGCCGCTGTTCGTCTACATGGGGGTAATGCTCGAACGCTCGGGGCTGGCGGAGGAACTGCTGGAAACCATGGCCCTGGTGTTCTCCCGGCTGCGTGGCGGTCTGGCCATCTCGGTGGTCATCGTCGGCGCCATGCTCGGCGCCTCCACCGGGATTGTCGGCGCCACCGTGGTCACCATGGGGCTTTTGTCCCTGCCGACGATGCTCAAACGCAATTACAGCAAGACCCTGACCACCGGCACCATCGCCGCCTCCGGCACCCTGGGCCAGATCATTCCGCCAAGCATCGTCTTGGTCCTGCTGGGTGACATCATGAACGTCCCCATCGGCGATCTCTTCGTCGGGGCGGTAATCCCCGGCATGATCCTCGTTTTTCTCTACATCATTTACATCACCATCATCGCCAGTATCAAGCCGGAATGGGCGCCGCCCATCGATCCCGAGGAACTGGCCGGCATCACGCGCAAGGAGATGTGGCGCCGGGTGATGAAAGCCCTGCTGCCGCCGCTGTTCCTCATCATGGCGGTACTTGGTTCGATCTTTGCCGGTATCGCCTCCCCCACCGAAGCAGCGGCGCTGGGAGCGGTGGGGGCCACCATCCTGACCGCCCTGCAGGGCAAATTCAATATCGAGACCCTGATGGGGGTAATGAAAAGCACCACCAATCTCACCTGCATGGTGTTCATCATCCTGGTCGGCGCGACGTCCCTGGGCCTGGTATTCCGCGGCCTGGGCGGTGATGCCCTGGTCCGGCACATGATCGACGTCCTGCCCTTCGGCATGTGGGGCATCCTCGCGCTGGTCATGGGCATCATCTTCATCGCCGGTTTCTTCCTCGACTTTATCGAGATCACCTTCATCATCGTTCCGGTGTTCGCTCCGATCATGATCCATATGGGCGTCGACATGCTCTGGCTCGCAGTGCTCATCGCCGTCAATCTGCAGACCTCGTTCCTGACGCCGCCCTTCGGTTTCTCGCTTTTCTACCTGAAGGGGGTCGCGCCGGCGGGGGTGGAAACGATGGACATCTACAAGGGGATCGTCCCCTTCGTTATCATCCAGCTCATCGGCCTGGGCATAATAACCCTGGTACCGGAAACGGTAACCTGGCTGCCGCACCTGCTGCTGGGGGATTGAACCGCCGACCGGACAAGTGAAATAAACGGGCGCGGAACCGAATGGTTCCGCGCCCTTTTTGATTTGCCCTGAAACGAACGGAAATAGACCCCCGCAACCGTGCCGGCGGCGGAAGGTTCCTACAGCTCCTTGAATTTCTGGTAAGGTTCTTCGGAAATCCGGTTCCACTGGTTCATGGTCTTCTGGAAGGTCAGGAAGGAATCGTATACCTTGCGGGTCAGAGGATCGTTGTTGGCGATCTCGTCCAGGGTTTCATGGGCGATCTTCTTGAGGTCGCGCAGGACGCCATCGGGGAACTGCCGCAACTGGACGTTGTGCTTTTCCACCAGTTCCTTGAGATATTTATTGTTCTGGGCCTCGAATTCGGACAGCGACCACATGTTGGACCGGTAGCAGGCGGCCACGATGATGGCCTGGAGATCCTTGGGCAGGGCCTCGAATTTCTGCTTGTTGACCATGCACTCCAGCGACGTTCCCGGCTCATGCCAACCCGGATAATAATAGTACTTGGCGGCCTTGTAGAAACCCATCTTGTTGTCGTGATAGGGGCCGACCCACTCGGTGGCATCGATGACGCCACGGTCGAGATTGGTGTAGATCTCGCCGCCGGCCACCAGGATGGCGTTGCCGCCGGCCTTGGCCAGCACCTTGCCGCCGAGCCCGGGGATGCGCATCTTCAGACCTTTGAGATCCTCGATGGTATTGATCTCCTTATTGAACCAGCCACCCATCTGGACCCCGGTGTTGCCGGCGAGGAAGCCCTTGAGGTTGAACTTGGCATACACCTCGTCCCAGAGTTCCTGGCCGCCGCCGCAGTAGATCCAGGCGTTTTGCGACTGGGCGTTGAAGCCGAAGGGTACGGCGGCGAAAAACTGGGTGGCGGCGTGCTTGCCGGCCCAGTAGTAGGCCGCTCCGTGGCCCATCTCGACGGTACCGGAACTGACGGCGTCGAACACGCCCAGCGGCGGTACCAGCTCGCCGCCGCCGTAGACGGTGATCTTTATGCGGCCGTCGGACATCTCCTCGACCCACTCGGCAATGAGATCGGCCGATTCACCCAGCACCGGGAAATGCGGCGGCCAGGTGGTGACCATCTTCCAGTTGTAGGTTTTGGCGGCCCGGGCGCGCCGCGGTCTGAGGGCCAGGCCGGCACCGACGGCCGCGGCGATGCCAGCCCCGGCCTTCTTGATAAAACTTCTTCTCTCCACGGTTTCCTCCTATGCTGTCCGGTTAAAAAAGTCAAAACGGCATTTTATCTGAATACCGCCATTACGAGCACAGTTTCACGATTCTGTCAAGGGCTTTGCGGCCGGCCACCGGCATCCGGCCGCCGCCGCGTGGCGGAAGCGGCCCGCCGACGGCCGCCGGATTACCGCCGGAGTGATGCCCCGGCTTCTCACCTGCCCGGGCGCCGGAGTGACGGGGCACTGACATGCTTCGCACCGGAGAGCGGCAGCCACAGCTCAGGAAACGTCGGAGGTAGCGGTTCCGGTTTCCCGGGTACGGCTGTAGACGCCAACGGCGATGATCATGCCGACGAGACAAAACAGGAACGCCGCCCGGTAAGCGGCGAAGGGATAGACGCCGGCCGTCGGTTCGAAGCGCTCGATGATGAAGCCCATCAGGTGCTGGACCACGGCGGCACCGGCGATGGCAAAAAAGTTGATATTCGTCATCACGGTGGCGGAAATCGACAAAGGAAAGACTTCCTTGATGTGGGCGTAGCCGATGATACCGCTGGAACCGGCGAAGCCGAAGAGAAAGAACAGCGGATAGAAGAAACCGGGATGGGGTAGCCGGCGCAGGGTGACGAGAACGGCGAGAACCATGACATAGACCGCCATACCGCCGATGACTACCCCCTTGCGGGTGTGAAAAACGCGGTCGGAGAGACGTCCGAGCACCGGGCCGCCGACGATGAAGCCGATGGCAATCATGCCGAGCATGGCGCCGGCGCGGGCGGAAGTGAAGCCGAAGACATCCATGAGGTAGGGGCCGCCCCACAGCCCCTGGATGCCGATGAAGGAACCGAACCAGAAGAATTCAAACACCGCGACGCCCCAGAAGGTGCGGCTTCCCAGCACCCGCCGGAAGGCGTCACCGACCGTGGGTCGGTTGTCTGCAGCCCCCGGTACCGGGGATTCGTTTCCGGTTCTGGAAGGTACGGCCCTCGGCGCCGGCGTGGATTCGGCACCGGAATCGGAACCGGGCATCGCGGCCGATTCCGGTATGCGGTCCGGCGGATAGTTTCGCACCCGATAGCGGATGGCCAGGGCGGAGAGTACCGTCAGGACGCCAAGGACCACGAAGGTGGCGCGCCAGCCCATCAGCCCCGCCGCCAGCGCCAGGGGCGCGGTGGCGGTAAGGGCGCCGATGTTGCCGATGGCCATCGCCAGCGCCGACATCATCGCGAACTCGTCCCGTTCGAACCAGTGGGCGATGATCTTCAGGGTACCCATGTAGGCCACCGACACGCCCAGGCCGATGAGGCCACGGCCGAGGAGGGCCAGCGGGAAGGTGGGGGCGATGGCGAAGATCATTGCGCCGGCGGCGGCGAGCAGACCCATGACGCAGCCGACGGTGCGCGGCCCGACCCGGTCCAGCGCCGGACCCAGGGGAAACTGGGCCAGGGCGAAGGGATAGAAATACATGCTCGAGAGCAGGCCCAGCGCTTCCGGCCCGATGCCGAAATCGCGCCCTAGGTCGGGGGCGATGACCGCGGTGGAACAACGGAAGAAATAGGAGAGAAAGTAAAGGCTGATGACGATGGCGAAGACGCCCCAGCGGCCGGCGTGAACCGCCGGAGTACCGTTTTCCGGCGTAATGACGCCCGGCGCCCGGCGACCGGCGTCGGACATCGCGGCAGACATCAGTTACCCGTCGCCGGTTCCGCGGCGAGGCCGAAGAGCCGGGCGGCGTTGCCGCCGAGGATCAGCGCCTGCTGTTCCGGCGTGATGCCGGCGGAATCCAGCTCCCGGCGATAGCGCGATGCCTTGAGCAGGGGGAAGTCGGTGCCCAGCAGGATGCGGTCGAAACCGGTCATCTCTCCCGCCAGGCGGTAAACCTCCGGCTTATAGAGATAGGGGGAAGCGGCGGTATCGTAGTAGAGATTGGCGGTCACCTTTTCCATCTCCCGCTTCAGCAGGTGGTAGAACGGAAAGCCGCCGCCCCAGTGGGCGAAGATCACCGGCACGTCGCCGTAGAGCTGCAGGAAGCGGTAGAGATGACGCAGCATGACATCGCACTTGCCGGGGTACTGATGGCCGACGGGCTCGTTGGTGTGGAGCATCAGCGGCGGTCGGCGGTGGCGGCGCAGAACCTCGATCACCGGGGCGAAGCGATCGACGACTTCGGCGGTAAATCCCTCGATATAGAAGGCCAGCTCCCCTACCCCGGCAAGCCCTGCCGCGAGTCCGCGTTCAGCCTCGGCGGCGGCCTCGTCGGAGCGGTCGAAACCGAAACAGGATAACCCCAGCAGGCGGTCGGGGTGACGGTTAACCTGGTCGATGATATAATCGTTGCAAACCCTTGAAATCTCCATGGAACGCCAGGGAAAGCCGAAGACCACCGAGCGGTCGACGCCCTCCTCGTCCATCGTCTCCAGCAGCTCGTCGACACTCACCAGCCGGGATTTGGGCGGCCCGTAAAGGAGTTTGAACTCCGGTTCGCCGGCAAAAAACCGCTCCCGGTGCAAAGCGATTTCCGGGGGAAACAAATGCACATGGCTGTCGATGACGATTGACATGGGGATAATTTCCTTTCCGCTGCAACTGCATCGTTGCTTACCGGTGCGTACCCGGCACAGGCGGGGCAGGCGACGTTCCTGCGGCAGGGTACTGGCGGGTTTCAGGTCCGCCCTTCCGTAGAGCCCTCATTCCCCGGGTTTTCCGCCGCCGTACATCCAAACCCCGTTGCCGTGCCATCCCGGATGGCAGCGTACACCGGCATTGGTGACGGTTTCTTCAGTTTTCGCCGTATATCCCGGGAGGGTTTAACGTGTCCGGGCCGGCGGTGGTGGATACGCGGGGACTGAGGGCGACACCGGCGCCCCGCCGGCGGCGGCCGGGTAGCTGAAGAAATCTTCCGACAGCACCCCGACGGACTGGCCGCTGTAGAGTGACTGGAGCTTGAACTGGACCTTCGCCTGGCCGTTCACGGTCAGCAGGTAGGGCTGGATCAGCAGGCCGTAACCGGCGTCGCTTTCCGCCACCTGGCGGCGCAGGGTCTCGATCACGCCGCGGTCGACCCGGGCGATGCCGGTGATCTTCAGTGCCGGCCAGGCGGCCGCCTGGAGGGCGATTACCTCCACCGCCTCGCGGGTCAGGGGCGGATAGCCGATGATGTTCTGAACCGGGGTGATGTAGACCCGTACCGGCGGTTCGACCATCACCTCCTGTCCCGGGGCGGCGGGTTCATCCATCTTCACCACCACGGCGCGGGCCACCGGCCCGGCGCTTTCCACCACCGTGACGATACCCACGGGCCGCCGGGCGAAGGTTTTTTCGGGCTTGTCGTCATCCCGCTCCGAGACCTCGTAGACCACCAGTTCGGCGCCTTCGTGGGGTACTTGGCGGCCGCCGAACTCGAGGATCAGCTCGCGCTGCTCGTCCAGCACCGCGGCAACCCGACCGCGGCAGAAGAGGTTGTCGCTCAGGGTGGAAAAAAGGGCTACCACCGCGTCCGTCAAGGTCGCGGCGCGGGCGGCGCCGGGGGCGACGACGACCGCCGTCAGCAACAGGAACAACAGCAGATTGCAACGAAATTTTATCTTCACATGGTCACCGGCAAACGACACTTTCCTGCGATGAATTAATTGGAACCTTCATAATCCGCTGATATCCGCAGACGGATCACGCCAGTGCCGCCCTGATCCGTTCCCCCGCCTCCAGCAGCCGCGCCTCCGGCACCGTCAGGGAGATGCGGAAATAGCCCTCGCCGGCGGCACCGAAACCGCTGCCGGGGGTCACCACAACGCCGGTCTTCTCGATCAGCATCGCCGCGAGAGTGGCCGAATCCATCCCCTCGGGGTTGCGGATCCACAGGTAGAAGGTGGCCTTCGGTGCTTCCAGAGTGAATCCCGCCGCCCGCAGGGCGGGGATCATCACATCGCGCCGGCGGCGGTAAATTTCGCACATGTCGGTGACGCACTGCTGATCGGCACTCAGCGCGGTGATCGCCGCCGCCTGTACCGCCTCGAAGGCGCCGGAATCGATGTTGGTCTTGACCTTGCCCAGCCCGTTGACAATGGCGGCGTTGCCCGCCGCGAAACCGATGCGCCAGCCGGTCATGTTGTAGGTTTTCGACAGTGAGTGTAACTCGATGCCCACCTCCCGGGCGCCGGGCACCTGGAGAAAGCTCAGCGGCCGGTAGCCGTCGTAGGCCAGCTCGCTGTAGGCGGCGTCGTGACAGACGATGATGTTGTGCCGCCGGGCCACTGCGATGGCGCGGACGAAGAAGGCCTCGTCGGCCACCGCGCCGGTGGGATTGTTGGGGTAATTGAGAAACATCATCGCCGCTCGGTCCAGGATATCAGCGGGGATGGCGTCGAAATCGGGCAGGAAACCGTTCTCCTCTTTCAGCGGCATGCGGTAAGGGATGCCGCCGGCGAAGGAGGTGGCGACGCCGTAGACCGGGTAGCCGGGATCGGGTACGAGAACGTAGTCGCCGGGGTTGACGAAGGCCAGCGGGAAATGGGCCACGCCCTCCTTGGAGCCGATGAGGGAGAGCATCTCGGTGGCCGGATCGAGGGTGACGTCGAAACGGCGCCGGAACCAGTCCGCCGCGGCGGCGCGGAAGCCCGGCATGCCGACATAGGAGGGATAACGATGATGTTCCGGTCTGGCGGCCGCGGTCTGCAGCGAGGCAACGATATGTCCGGGCGTCGGCAGGTCGGGATCCCCTACCCCGAGATCGATGATCTCCATTCCCCGGGCCCTGACCTCCGCCTTCTTTTTGTCGATGGCGGCGAACAGGTAGGGGGGGAGCTGCTGGATACGGTCGGCATAGACGATGGGAAAATCACTGCTCACAAGTCTCTCCTTGGTCCAGGGTTGCGGATCACGGGTCATGGGGGCGCTTATTTCCGCCGCCGGCCCGCCATTGGCCCGCCGCCGGCGGAAACACCGGAATATCACCGTCCGCGCCGGCGGAACAGGCCCGGCAAAGAGTGCTACTCCTAGCAAAATAAGCGGGTTCCCGCAAGTATATTCAACTGTTTGCGACTTCGAAGCGGTGGTGGCGTCCGGCCGCGGGAGATCTTCGTTCGCCGGAAGGAGTTTGCCGGTTATCCCCTCTACCGGGTCTACTGAAGTGGTATCAATTTTTAAGACAGGTGTATAAGCAATGAACCGATCACATTCAGAGGAGGAAAGGTTCATGAACGGTCACCGCACCCGTCACAGCGCCGATTTCAAGGCCAAAGCACAGAGGGACCTGCACAACTGGTTCAACTGGTACAATGAAAGATGGAAGCATTCATCCCTTGACAAGATGACCCCTAATGAGGCTTATGAACAGGGACAGGAGGTGCTAAATCCGGCAGCCTGAGTCGGATTACCCGCACACCTTAGGGCATTGCTTATTTCATCACTCAGGCTGTCCCACTATTCGAGACCACCTCATTAGAACATGATTGGAGGATGCTATGAGCACAATAGCAGCAGACATTCTCGAGCTAAGTATCGCCGAGCGTATTCAAATTGTCGAAGACATCTGGGACAGCATCGCAGCCGTTCCAGAGGCCGTTGGGCTCAGCGCAGAGCAGAAAAAGGAACTGGATCGCCGGCTAGAAGCATATCACCAGAGCCCTGACGCTGGGTCTCCCTGGATCGAAGTTGGGAGCGTATTCGCAATCGGTCCAGATCGTGAAGAAACTGGTGATCGTCAGAGCGGAAGCCGAAGTCGATCTGCCGAGGCATACCAGTGGTATGAGCAACAAGTTATTGATTTGGGCGGGGAATTTCTCTTGTGCGTGGATGCGGTGATGGCGTCAATCGAAAGGAATCCTCAGCTTTATCCGGTGGTGTACAAAGGCATTATTAGGCGTGCTCTAATGCGGCGTTTCCCTTATGGAATTTTCTTTGTCGAGGGAGAGCGAAGCGTTTCCATCATTGCAGTTGCCCACGCGAAGCGGAACCCACGAGTTTGGCAAGACCGAGTCTGAGAACCAGCGAACATGGAAAACTGCCAACCTGTCACTCCAGCCGACGCCAAAAAAACCGGCGCGGCGCTTCTTTTCATCCTCATCCCGGCAGTGCTCCTGGCCCTGCTGGCAACGGCCGGCTGCGCCACCAACCCGGTCACCGGGGCAAGCGAGATCATGCTCTTCAGCGACGACCGGGAGATCGCCATGGGCCGCCGGGCCCACGACCAGGTACTGGAGCAGTACGGTCGCGACGACAACGAACCCCTGCAGCGCTACGTTACCGCCGTCGGTGAACGGGTAAGCGAAAACTGTGAACGCCGTCTCAACTACCATTTCACCGTCATCGACAGCGGCGACATCAATGCCTTCGCCCTGCCCGGCGGCTACGTCTACCTCACCCGCGGCATTCTTGCCGAATTCACCGACGAGGCCCAGCTCGCCGCGGTCATCGGCCACGAACTCGGCCACGTCAACGCCCGCCACAACATGAAGCGGCTGCAGACCGCGCTGGGGATGAACATCCTCACCGCCGCCGTCGGTGCCGCCACCGGCTCCTCCGCCTGGCAGCAGGTGAGCGGCACCCTGCTCGGTCTCGTGGGGCAGAAATACAGCCGCGACCACGAACGTGAAGCGGACGCCCTGGGCACCCGCTACACCGCCCGGGCGGGCTACGACCCGCGGGCCATGAGCGGTTTTCTCGACCGCCTGGACGAGCTGCACAATGACGATCCGGGCCTGCTGCAAGCGCTCTCGGCCTCCCACCCGCTGACCGCCGAGCGGGTGGCCCACACCGCCGCACTGGCCGGCGAACTGGAACGTCAATACCCGGCCGCCCGCCGCCATGACCAGGAAGCCTTTTACCGCGCCATCGACGGCATGCGCTACGGTCCGGGAGCGCAGGCGGGATTCATTCGGGACGGGATCTACTGGAACCGGTATTACCGGCTGCGACTGACGTTACCCGAAAACCGCACGTCGAAAGTGGTCGGTCGGGGCATCCTGTGGCGTACCGCCGATAACCGGCGTCAGCTCCTGCTCGTCAACGGTGAACCCGCCACCGGCCAACCGGCCCCCGCGCCGGCAACCCTCATCGACGGCTACATGAAGGATAAAAAGGCAACCCTGCGGGGATGGGACGGCATCACCCTGGCCGGGGGCACCGGGCAGGTACGGCGCTACCGGGCGGATGCCAACGGCCGGGCGGTGAATCTCGATGTCGCCGCGGTGGATCGCCGCGACCGTTGGCTACTGGTGGTGAGCCTGGCGGATTCAGGCAGTGAACTGGATCTGCTGGGGGGGCGCTTGCAGGAAGTCGGCACGGCGGAAGCCGCCGCCATCGAACCGCCGCGGGTGCGTATCGTCCGGCTGGCGACGCCGGCCTCCCTGGCCGATATCGCCGCCCGGGAACTTGGTGATGCCGCAAGGGCGGCGGAGATCGCCGACTACAACCGCCTGCGGCAGGTGCCGGAGCACCGACCGCTGCCAGCGGACACGATCCTGAAGATCATTGCCGATTATGACGCTACCCGGCACGGTGACACCTGAAAACCGGTTCATATCCGGAACGCTACCGCGGGATGAACGGCATCCGCGACCCCGAACGCCCGTCGGACCGCGGCAACAGAGGAATGCGATGTATATTCTGGTGGTCGACGACGAGGTAAACATCCGCAAAACCATGTCCTACTGCCTGACGGCAGCGGGACATACGGTGGTAACGGTGAGCAACCCCGCCGATGCCGTTGCGGAGACCGGCCGGCGGTCTTTTGACCTGGCCTTCGTCGACCTCCGCCTCGGCGACGATGACGGCATGGGGCTCATCCCCGCCCTGCTGACGATTTCGCCGTGGACCAAGATCGTCGTCATCACCGCCCATGCATCCATCGAAACCGCGGTGGAAGCGATCCGGCAGGGGGCCACGGACTACATCGCCAAACCGTTCAGCCCCGAGCAGATCAGGATCATCACCAGCAGGATCGCCGGCATTCGCCGGCTCGAGGTCGAGATCGCCGCATTGCGTGAGAAGATGCAGCGGTTCACCCCGGAAGAGCGGCTGTTCAGCACCAATCCGCAGATGCAGAACGTAATCGAGACGATGAAGCGAGCCGCGGCCTCCCAGGCCATCGTCCTGCTCCAGGGTGAAAGCGGAACGGGAAAATCGGTCTTTGCCCGGGCAATCCATCGATGGAGCCCCAGGGTCGACAAGCCCCTGACTATCGTCTCGTGTCCGGCGGTTCCCCCGGACCTGCTGGAAAGCGAACTGTTCGGCCATGTCCGGGGGGCATTTACCGGGGCGACCGCCGAAAGCCCCGGCCGCATCGCCGCCTGCGAGGGCGGCACCCTTTTCCTGGACGAGATCGGCGACATGCCGCCGGGAGTCCAGGCGAAATTGCTGCGCTTCATTCAGGACAAAGAGTATGAACGGCTCGGCGATGCGACCCCCCGCAAGGCCGATGTGCGTATCCTCGCGGCCACCAATGCCGACCTGGAACAACGGGTGGCGGCGGGAAGGTTCCGGGAAGATCTGTTCTACCGCCTCAACGTGATCAATGTCACCATCCCCCCGTTGCGCGACCGCCGGGAAGATATCCTGCCGATCGCGGATGATTTCCTGGCCCATTTCGGCACCGTCAACCACAAGACGGTACTCGGCTTCAGTCCCGGGGCCCGGGAGGCACTGGTGCGCTACTCCTGGCCCGGCAATGTCCGGGAGCTGCGCAATGTCATCGAACGTGCCGTGATCCTGGGCGGCAGTGATCACATCAAAACCATGGACCTGGCCGTTACCGTCAATCCCGCTGTCGGCACGCCGGCCATCGGCGACCCGGTATCCCTGGCCACCATCGAGGAACTCCATATCCGGCGCGTCCTTGCCGGCACCGCATCCCTTCAGGATGCGGCGGACATTCTGGGCATCGACCAGGCAACCCTCTGGCGCCGAAGAAAAGCCTACGGCATCTGATCACTGACCTTGCATTCTGCAAGCCCCCGGACCGTCATCCCTTTCAATCCGCAATCCACCCTTCACCACCGCCACGACCCGCGACCGCCCCGCCGCCGGCTTTCCGCATCCGGCAGGCCGCGTCGGCCGCCGTAAAACCGTCCGTAGCGCGCGAAGATCCACTGTCCACCCCGTTATGGCACAACCATTGCTCCATCATTCCGGTGACCGGACCGACGCACACGCATCTGCGCCCGCAATTCGCCGAATACGCACCACGGACCCGATACAGGCCCCGCCGCAGCGAGGCGGGCGAAGGACATGGTTTCCCATGACACTGAAAAAGAGGATTCTCATCGGTTACGGTATCTCGTTCTGCCTCATGGGCCTCGTGACCGCCTGGGCGGTCACGAATCTCGTTGCCCTGAGTCGGGCCTCGGAGGCCATACTGAGTGAAAACTACCGCAGCATCCTCGCCGCCGGCAGCATGATCGACGCCCTGGAGCGCCAGGACAGCGGGGTTCTGATGTTCTTCCTCGGCAACGAAGCGGACGGTACGGCGCTGTTCAGGGATAACGAGGCGGTCTTTCTCGAATGGCTCGGCCGTGCCCGTGACAACGTCACCATCGCCGGTGAGGAGGGCCTGATCGGCACCATCGATACCGGATACAGCGTCTACCGCAAACGGTTTTCCGCCTGGACCGATGCTCGCGCCGCGGCTGCCGACCCGGCGTCTCCGGCTCCCCTTCCCGCGGTTTACCGGGAAACGATTCACCCCCTTTTCCGGCACGTCCGCAATGCCTGCATCGATTTTCGGCGCCTGAACGAGGAAGCCATGTACGCCACCGGAATGAACGCCCGGAAGACAGCCCGGCGGGCCATCTGGTCCACATCGGTGGTATCCGCCGCGGCCCTGGCGGCGGCACTGTTCTTCAGCATCTTCCTGGCCGAGAGGATCGCCCGCCCCCTGCGGCACTTCATGGCAGCGCTGCGGCGGATGGCCGCGGGCGAGTACGCGGTCCGGGTACCGGTTGACACCGGCGACGAGCTGGGCCGCCTGGCGGACGAGTTCAACCGGATGTCGTCCCGGCTGCAGCAGTACCACGAGATGGACATCGACCAGATCATCGCCGAAAAAAACAAGGGCGAGGCGATTCTGTCCGGCATCGCGGACGGGCTGGTGGTGTTCGACCCAGATCTCCGGGCCACCGCCATCAACCCGGCAGCCCGGCAGATGCTGGGACTCACATCTCCCGAAGCTTCTCCGGCCCGGGGCGCCGAGATCATTCCCGACCCCGAGCTGAGCGCGCTGATCCGGCAGACCGTGGAGAACGGCTTTCCCCCGGAGATCCCTGAAGAGCGACGGATCATCCGGCTGGCCCCGGCCGGCCGGCCGCGACACTGCCTGTTTTCCATCACCACGATTCGTGGCCGGGACGGCGGGTTGTCAGGCATTGTCCTGCTCCTGCGCGACGTTACCCGCCTGAAGGAAGTCGAACAGCTCAAAAACGAGTTCTTCATGGCCGCTTCGCACGAATTGCGCACGCCCCTGACCAGCCTGGAGATGAGCGTCGGCCTCCTGCGGGAACACGCGGCGGACATGCTGGCGGAAAAGGACCGCGACCTGCTCGATACGGCCCATGAAGAGGTGCGGCGGATGAAGAATCTGGTCGGTGATCTGTTGGATATTTCCCGGATGGAATCAGGCAGCATCAAGTTGGAGTTCGAACCGGTTCCGGTCGTACGGCTCTTCGAGCACGTGCAGACAATTTTCCACGGTCAGTTCGCGCACCGACACATCGATTTCGCCCAGGAAGTGGACCACCACCTGCCGGACGTCCGGGCGGATGCCAACAAGATCACCTGGGTGTTGACCAACCTGATCTCGAACGCCCTGCGGTACGTACCCGAAAGCGGCCGGATCCGGCTTGCCGCCCGGCATGCGGCGGGGCAGATAGAGCTGTCGGTACATGACAACGGGCCGGGGATACCGCCCGAATACCAGGCGATAATATTCCGGAAATTCGTCCAGGTGAAAGGACGGGAGGCGGGCGGTGCGGGCCTGGGACTCGCCATCTGCCGGGAGATCGTCCGGGCCCATGGCGGCACCATCAGGGTGGAATCCGCCCCTGGCGCGGGCAGCACCTTCCGTTTCACCCTGCCGCCGGCCGGACAGGCCTGAGACGGGTATCCGCGACCACCATCTGCCCCGATCCGGCAGACACCATGCATATCACCACCGGGATGGAGCCGCTCATGAAACGAACCGTCGTGCTGATTTTCGTCGTCCTGCCGCTCTTTATCGCCTGCGGACATAACCGGGATGGCACCGAAAACCAGGCGAATGTGCCCGATGAGGTCGATTTTTCATACCTGAACACGGCGGGCGAACGGTTGCTGGCCGTATTGCACCGGCTGCGGGACGAACTGGACGGTAAACGACGTTTTCCGGAGGCCCGGCGGCATCTTGCCGAAGCGGAGGAACGGGCCCTCATCCTGGTCTGCTACGCTATCCCGATAACGGAGATCAGAAGGCAGGTGGATGACGCCCGCCGCCTGCACGCCCGGCGGCGCCCCGATGCCGCCGTGGAGTGTTTGCGCCGGGCGGAAATCCGGTTACGGGAAATCGGCAGCAGCGGCGGCACCACAGTCGAACGGGCCGTACGGGAACCCATCGTGATGATCGAAACGCTGCGGATGGAAATCGAGCGTCGACCCACCGACCGGGTGCCGGAAGCCGGGACGAGCACACACCCGACAGTTGATGTCCGATTCCGCGAACTGCGGCACAAGATCGATCTGATGGCCTCGCGGGACGATCTGGTGCTTTCCGGCGCGACCTTCCGGCATGAATAAGCTGAAACCGGAAAAAACCGCTGCCGCCCGGTGGCGGCAGCGGATCACCAACATGTCGCCGGCCCAGACCCTGACCTGTTATTACGCCGGCGCCATTCTGCTCGGCACCCTGCTGCTGGCCTCCCCGCCGGCGGCCCGCGGCACCCCGCTTACGTTTCTCGACGCCCTGTTCACTGCCACCTCGGCCCAGTGCGTGACCGGCCTGATCGTCGTTGACACCGGCGCCCGGCTGTCGGTCTTCGGCCAGCTCGTGGTTCTTGCCCTGATCCAGATCGGCGGCCTGGGCATCACCACCTTTTCGGTCTACCTGTTCATCTATCTGCGGATCGGGGTCAGCAGTCGCGGCCGCTGGATCATCAACGAAACCCTCATGCATACGCCGGTAAGTTCATGGCGCGAGCTGATCCGGAAAATCGTCCGCCTGACCCTGGTGACGGAAGCCGTCGGGGCGGTGTTGCTCGCCATTGTTTTCGTGCCCGCCCTCGGTTTCCGGAAAGGGCTGTACAGCGCCGTATTCCACTCCGTTTCGGCCTTCTGCAACGCCGGTTTCTCCCTTTTCAGTGACAGTCTGACCGGATTCCGGGCCAACCCGCTGGTCAATGTCACGATCATGCTGCTGATCGTTCTGGGAGGCATCGGCTTCCTGGTACTGCGGGAGCTGCTGCAGTTGTGCCCCCGTCCCGGTCGGCAGCGGGCACCCCGGTCGAAATGTTCCCTGCATTCAAGGATCGTCCTGATCGCCACCGGATTCCTGATTGTCGTCGGCGCGGTGCTCATCGGCTGGCTGGAAAAGGACAACGCCCTCCTCGGGATGCCCTTGACGGAGCGCATCTGGACCGCGCTGTTTCAATCGGTGAGCGCCCGTACCGCCGGGTTCAACACCGTCGACCTGAATACGTTCCGGGCACCGACGGTGTTCATGATCATCTTTCTCATGTTCGTCGGCGCCTCGCCTGGTTCCGCCGGCGGCGGGGTCAAGACCACCAGTCTGGCCCTGTTTCTCGCCATTTTTTACAATCGCCTCCGGGGCAACCCGCACACCACCCTGTTCCGCCGTACAATCCCGGACGAAGCGGTCACCAGGGCACTGGCCCTGGTGCTGCTGGCCATCATCATGGTCTCCCTGGCCCTGTTCGGTCTGTTGAGTGTCCAGAGCCCGGACATGCTTCACGAACATCCCCGGGAGTTTCTCGGCTATACGTTCGAGGCCTTTTCCGCGTTCGGCACCGTCGGCCTGTCCATCGGCGCAACGACGTACCTGACCGCACCGGGAAAGCTTATTATCATCCTGCTGATGTTCGTCGGCCGGGTCGGTCTGCTGACCATGGCATTTGCCATCGCCGGACGACCCCGACCCTACGCGCCGCGCTACGCCGAAGAAAACATCATGATCGGCTGACCGGCCCGGGCCGCCGGGACCACCGGCCGGACGCGCAAGCACACCGGAAAGACAGGAAAAAACAACGTATGAAACGGAAATTCTGCGTCATTGGCCTGGGAAATTTCGGTTTCCACATCGTTTCCACCCTCTATCAGGAGGGCCACGAGGTCACCGCCATCGACACCGACCGGGAAAAGATCCAGGGAATCAAGGATATCTGCACCTACGCGATTCTCGGCGACGCCGCCAACAAGGATTTTCTGGATGCTCAGGGGGTGCGGGAGATGGACGCGGTAGTGGTTTCGACCGGTGACCGTTCCCACCTGTCGACGCTGATCACGCTGTATCTGAAGGAGTTGAAGGTCGGCCGCATCCTGGTCAAGGCGGTCAACGAGGATCACGGCAGAATCCTCGACCGGGTGGGAGCGACGGATGTCATCTACCCGGAAAAAGACATGGCCATCCGCATCGCCCGGAACATTTCGAGCCCCAACATCCTCGAATACATCCCCCTGGCGGAGGAATATTCCCTGTCGGAAACCTCGGCCCCCAAACATTTCCTCGGCAAAACCCTGATCGATCTGGACCTGCGGAAGACCTATCACCTCTCGGTCATCGCCATCAAGGATGTCCTCACCAACCAGTTCATCCCAGCGCCACCGCCGACATACCGGATCAAGGACAGTGATGTCCTCATCATGCTCGGAAAAACAAACGATATCGACAAGGTGCTGGCATCATGACCACGCGTCGCGGCTTTCCTCGTCCATCAGCCGGCAGCCCTCCAGCATGATCGCCTCGGTACTGCCGGTGACGTTGCGTTCCGGAGCCTCTTTCAGGGCCCTGACCTGAAAAGTGCCCTCACGCCAGGTCACCAGGTCGTAGACCGCCTCCTCGCCGGCGAGGAGGCCGGACACCGCATGGACGATCTCGCCGCCGTAAACACACACCGCTCCCGACCGTTTCTGCGCCGCATCCTCCAGTTCGACCCGCACGTCACGACCGCTGTTGGCGAGAATCTGCACCGTCTCCATGAACCCCATGTCGGCGAGGCTGCCGGAAACCCCGCCGGCGGCCCGTTGCCCGGCCTCCGCCTGCCGGCGACGCTCCACCAGCCGGTCGAGTTTCAGTACCGTCACCTCGATCCCGGCATCCCGGCTCCAGACATCCTCGGCCCCGGCACGGATCGCCTGCGACTGCAAGCGCTCGTCCACCGGCTGGGCGGTGAGAAAGATGAACGGCGGCCGGCGGTCTTCGGGTATGCCGCCGTCTCCGGCACTCAGCCGGCGGCAGAACGCCAGGCCGTCGTAGCCCTCGAAAGCGATCTCGCTGAGCACCGCCCGGATGTTTCCCTGGCCGATCCGCGCCAGCGCCCGGTCGGCGCGCAGAACGTATTCAATATCGTATCCCGCGGCGAGCAACCGTTGATAAAGGGCCTGCTGATCCCGTTCGAAAAAAGGATCGATGACAATGATGGTACGATCGTCGGCGGACGATCCTGCCAGCCGGTTCTCGTGGGCGACAAGCTGCACCAGTTGTTCCACCAGCTTCGCGTCCAGCAGATCGGGCTTTTCGGCTTCCAGCGCCCGGCGCAGTTCGGTCGGCTGCTTCATGATCTCCGGCTGCCGCTCGCGAATGGCCATGAACGCCAAAAGCAGGGTCAGCACCCGGGCGGGCAGCGACGGCTCGGCTGCTGGGGGCTGATTGATCCCGGCAATGACGGCGGCGAGATCGTAACCGTCGTCCAGTTCCCGGAGCAGTTCGGCGGAATCCTCATATGGCAGCATGGGGATAATGCAGAACAAATCATCCCCCCCACCCCCCCCCGCCGGGCCGAAGCGCGAAATCTCCTTGAGATAGATTGCCAGCAGCGTCGCCTGCAGTTCGCGCCGGGAAAGCCCGATGGAGGCCCCCAGAAGACGGGCGTACATGGTCAGCCGGCGGCAGTTCTCCAGCAGCCGGGCATCGCCGCCGGCGAGCATTTCCAGCAACAGGCGCACCACCCCGAGAAAGGAGCGGAAGATCTGTTCCGACGCCAGTTCGTCGCCCAGCAGCGCACTGCCCAGCGAACCGTAGTGCCTGACGTCCGGCCGCCTGGCGGCGGTCTCGAGATAAACCGCAAGCTCATGGCTGCGGCTGCGAAACGAACGCCGCTCGAGGATATAATCCGCCGGCTCCTGCGCGAGCCGGCGCACCGCCTCGCCCTCGTCGACCACCGCCGTCACGGCGTAACCTTCGCGGCCGAGGAGCGCCGACAGGGCCTGGCGCACCTCGTGGTCCGGTTCGACGACGATCAGCCGTCCCCGGGGCGCGGCACCTTCAGGCCGAGCGATGCGGGGTTCGTCCCCGGCGTTTTCCGGCTCGAAATGATAGTCGATAATCTTGAAATCGAAGGGCAGCTCGATGCCCCGGCGTTCACGAGACACGGGTCGCTGCAACAGGCGGCGCTGGATTGCATCCCCGATTTCCACCGCCGAGGCCACCCGACAGACAACACTTCGCGCCCGCAGCCGCTGCCGCACCTCCTCCAGTGCCACCTGCTGCCGGGGATCGGCGGTCACCACCGTCAGGTGGATATCGTCGTGGGCCAGGGGCAGTACCTGCAGCTTCTCCACCAGCGGCGTCGTCAACCGGCCGGCCAGATCGAGGGAAAATCCCTGGTGAAAAACGGGATGGTACGACAGTCCGAAATGGGCCGCGTAGGCCTCTCCCAACCGGGCGTAATCCGCTATGCCGAGAAACAGCAGACAGGCCTCGAGGGACTCCGGCACCTCCTGGTTGCACCGCCGCTCGGCGGCATTACGCAACTCCCGGTCGGTGATCACACCGCGCTCTTTCAACAGGTTGACGAGGATTTCATCGGCCAGCATCATCCACTACTCCCCGGACGGCTTGATCCGGACATCATCTCCCGGTGACTTCGTAACAACTCCATCTTCATTCCGCAAATGAGCCAATTACTATATCGATTTCGCGCTCGGAAAGCAACCATCCCCTGAATGAAATTCGTTTTCATCCCCGCCTGCCGATGTACTTTCCGCCGGTAACAACATATTTCAGCGCGTACTTTCTCCCTGCCGGGTCGTATCAGTCGGTGAAGCAGCCGCCGCGGCACGCTGATGACTGCACCATAAACCCCATTTTCAAGAAATCACTGCACAAGGAGAACCAGACATGGTAGGTATCAAATCGACGGCAACGGCAATGGTCATTATCCTCACGGTAATGTTTGCCCTGGCAACCGGCACCCCGGTGATGGCGGCCAGTGATTCGGGCCCGGGCGATCACCGCCCGGAACAAAGCCGCCGGCTGCTGCTGCAGCAGTTGCCGGCCGACAAGGAAATGCTCTTTCATCAGACCATGCGCGACGCCCGGGACCGGGCCGCGGCTTTGAACGGGGAAATCGCCGCTCAACGCCTCGCGCTGAAAGCGATCATGGCGGCGGAAACCTTCGCCGAGGAACAGTGGCAGGACGCCGCCGACACCATGCAGGAGCTGCACCGGCAACGCCACGCGATCATGCAGGATGCGGTCCTCACCCTCGCCCGGTCCTTTACCGCCGCGGAGCGGGAGATCCTTGCCGAGGTGCTGGAACGGCGTTTCGGTGGCGGCCGTGGCGGATTCCATGGACACCGTGGCACCCGGCCCTGAGTTGTTCTCCGCTATGTCTCAAGCACCACCGGCGAGGCGGCGGCAATAAATGACCGCCCCGGCCGGGCGGTGGATCGAGTCCCGATCCGCCGCCCGGCCGGACCCGGATGCCATTTCTGCAATGGACGTAAACGATGATGACGGCAGCGGCGGACAACGATCAGCCGCGGAATGACCGGGAGCTGCTCGAGCGCGTCACGCACGGCGACCGGCCGGCATTCGCCGAGCTGGTGGAGCGGCACCACGAACGCTTCTTCCGCCTGGCCTGGCGGCTGCTGCGCGACGACGCGGATGCCGCCGACACGGTTCAGGAGGCATTCCTCCGGCTCTGGCAGCAGCCGGAACGCTTCGACCACCGCCGCGGGGTCAGGTTCACCACCTGGTTTTACCGCGTCGTCGTCAACCTCTGCCTCGACCGGATGCGGAAATACCGGCCGGAAGTGCCGGCCGATGGTCCGGACCCCGCAGCCGACGGCAGCGAGAATCCTGAACACCTGGTGGACGAACTCCGCCGTCACCGCCGCCTGGCGGCAGCGCTGGAGCGCCTGCCGCCGCGGCAAAAGGCGGCCCTGGTACTGTGCTTCTACGAAGAACACCGCAACCGGGAAGCGGCGGAGATCATGGGGGTTTCGCTTAAGGCGCTGCAGTCGCTGCTGATCCGCGCCAAGCGGACACTGAAACAGGAACTGGGAAGCCTTTCCGGGGATTGACAATGAAACACGGACACGGCACGGACGGAAACGGGAACAGGGACGATAGCAGGTTGGGGTACCTTCTGCCGCTTTACGGCAGCGATGTCGACCGCTGGCCGGCGACGGCGCGCCGGGAGCGGGCGGCGATCCTCGCCCGGCAACCAGATCTGGCAGTGCTGGTAACCGCGGAACGGTGTTTCGAATCGCTGCTGGCAAACCAGCCGCAGCCCCCGGCAGCGCCGGCGGATCTTGCCGCCCGCATCGTCGCCGCCGCGCTGCCGACCGCCCGGCGACCACCGGAACCGGCGTCTCTGCGGGGGTTCATCACCAGGCTCTTCGCCGACTTCCACCTCCCCGCCCCGGCCATCGTCATGGCAACCATGCTGCTGGCCGGCATCATCATCGGCTTCAGCCTGCCGATGTCGACGGGCATCACCGCCGCCGCCACGCAGCCCGCCGCCATCGGCCTGCAGGCGGCGCTGGACTACCAGGGAGAAATCCTATGAGCCGGTCACTGAAAATTCTGCTGATCCTGTCGCTGCTGGCCAACATGCTCCTGGCGGGCCTGCTGATCGGCCTGCTGCCGCGGCAATTTCGCCATTCGCACCCGCTGCGGGAGCGGCTCGACCGGGTTACCGAACAACTGCCCGAAGATCGACGCCAGCTGGTACGCGAACGCCTCCGGGAGGTTCACCGCCGCAACCGTCAACTCTACCGGGAGATCCGTGCCGGCCGCGAAGCGGCCATTGCAATTCTGACCGCGCCGACCTTCGACGAAGCCGCCTTCCGACGCCAGGCGGAGGAAATTCACCACCGGCGCGGACAGCTCATGGACCGGTTGACCGAAACCACCATTGAACTGGCCCGACAGCTCGACCGGGACGAACGCGTCCTGCTGGCGGAAATCATTCGCCGGCCGCCGCGGCCGCCGGCAATTCGCCCCGGCAACGAGG
The DNA here is from genome assembly GCA_016933675.1 of Candidatus Anaeroferrophillacea bacterium. Taxonomy (GTDB): domain Bacteria; phylum Desulfobacterota; class Anaeroferrophillalia; order Anaeroferrophillales; family Anaeroferrophillaceae; genus JAFGAM01. The sequence goes on along the minus strand of JAFGAM010000126.1, from coordinate 22,446 downwards.
ACTCCGACCGGCCGCGGCACGGCGGCCGGCAACAGGAACGGCCCCCCCGCGTCGAGTGATGATTTTAGTGGCGATTTTATTGGGTGGCCATGGTTTTCCTGGCTGCCGCAACCAGGCACGAAATCGCCCTTGTCAACGATGATGAAACGGAAAGGAGACAACCGCCATGAAGACACCCCGTCTCATGAACCGCGCCGCCACCCTGCTGCTCGCCGGCATCTTGACCGCGGGCACCATCGGCACCACCATCACCGCCGCCGAGGCCCGGCCACCGTACCGGCGTCATCATCGCCCGCCCTACGGCCGGGTGGTGCCGCACCTGCCCCAGCACCACCGCACGTTCATCCATGGGGGCATCAGCTTCTTTTTCCACGACGGCCTCTACTATCGTCACGGGCCCCGCGGTTACATCGTCGTCCGCGCCCCGATCGGCGCGTTCATCACCACCCTGCCCGGCGGCTACCGCACCGTCATCGTCGACGACCGCACCTATTACTGTCACCAGGATGTCTACTACCAGCCGCGGCAAACGGGTTACGTGGTGGTGAACCCGCCGGCGGAGGTGCTGGTGCCGGAAACGGTAACCGGCGACATGGTGACGGTTACGGCGCAGGAACTGAACCTGCGCTCCGGGCCGGCAATAACCTTCGCCGTCATCGGCCGGGTGACGCGGGGCATCCGGCTGCACGTCCGGGGCACGGCGCCGGGCTGGCTGTACATCAGAACACCGGACGGCACCCACGGCTGGGTGGCGGAAGAATTCACCGAACTGGACGATGTTCCCGCCAGCGGCTAGTACTGCGGTCGCATGACGCAACACGGTGCGCAACGAAGAAAACCGAGACATATAGGGCAGAACGCCGCCGCGACTCAAGCTGCAGCGCTGGGGAACCATCAAAAAAGGCGTGCCGGCAGGATGTGTTGCTCACCATGCCGGTACGCCCTTGGATGTTTTCCAAAAACAACCGATATATCAGCGGGGCAGCGAAACCTTCATGATGGCCGGATGTTTGCACGGATCCAGTTCACCGTTTCCGCCACCGGCGAACCGGGGGTGAATATCGCCTTAACCCCGGCCTTTGCAAGTGCGGGTGCATCCTCCACAGGGATAATGCCGCCGCCGAAAACGACGATGTCAGCCGCTCCCTGTTCATGCAGCAGCTCCACTACCCGGGGAAAGAGATACATGTGCGCCCCCGCCAGGCTGCTGAGACCAATGACGTCCACATCCTCCTGAACCGCGGTGGCGACGATCTGCTCCGGGGTCTGGTGCAGCCCGGTATAAACCACTTCGAAACCGGCGTCCCGAAGCCCCCGGGCCACCACCTTGGCACCACGGTCGTGGCCGTCAAGCCCCGGCTTGGCTACCAGTACCTTGATCTTTCTTTCCATGTCCCGTCCTCCCTAGAACATGCCGGGATCGGTGTACCGACCATAAACCCGGCGCCAGGTATCGCAGATTTCCTGCTGTGTCACGTAGTTTTTCACCGCCTCGATGAGGTGAGGCAGCAGGTTGTCGCTGCCCCGGGAGGCGTCCTCGATGGCCTGCAGGCAGGCCTGCACCCTGGCACTGTCACGCTCCGCCCTGATCTTTTCAAGCCGCTGGAGCTGGCGCCGCTCGACCTCGGGGTCGATGCGCAGGAGGTCGATGTTCAAATCTTCCTCCATGCGGTACTTGTTGACCCCGACCACGACCTTCTCGCCAGCGTCCACCTGGGTCTGGTAGGTATAGGCGGCATCGGCGATCTCATGTTGTGGATAACCCACTTCAATCGCTTTAAGTATGCCGCCCATGTCGTCAATCTTGTTAATATAATCCATTGCCTGCCGTTCCATCTCGTCAGTCAGGGCCTCGACGAAATAGGATCCGCCCAAGGGGTCGATGGTGTTGGTGACGCCGATCTCCTCGGCGATGATCTGCTGGGTGCGCAGGGCGATGGTCACCGCGTGTTCCGTCGGCAACGCCAGGGTTTCGTCAAGGGAGTTGGTGTGCAGTGACTGGGTGCCGCCGAGGACCGCCGAGAGCCCCTGGTAGGCGGTACGCACCACGTTGTTATAGGGCTGCTGGGCGGTAAGCGAACACCCTGCCGTCTGGGTGTGGAAGCGCAGCATCATGGAGCGCTCGCTCCTGGCGTGGAAGCGCTCCCTCATCACCCGCGCCCAGATACGCCGGGCGGCACGGTACTTGGCGATCTCCTCGAAGAAATCCATGTGGGCGTTGAAAAAGAAGGACAACCGCGGGGCGAAGTCGTCGACGTTCAGACCACGGTCGATACAGGCCTGGACGTAGCCGATTCCGTCGGCCAGGGTAAAGGCCAGTTCCTGGGCGGCGGTGGAGCCCGCCTCGCGGATATGGTAACCGCTGATGCTGATGGTGTTCCAGCGCGGCACTTCTTTCGTACAGAACTCGACGCTGTCGACGATGATCCGCATCGACGGTTCCGGCGGCAGCATGAAGGTTTTCTGGGCGATGAACTCCTTGAGCATGTCGTTCTGGATGGTGCCGCCAATCTGGTCACGCCCGACGCCGTTCTTCTCCGCCACGGCGATGTACATCGCCAGCAGGATGGTCGCCGGCGGATTGATGGTCATGGAGGTGGTGACCTGGTCCAGAGGGATGCGGTCGAAGAGGATCTCCATGTCCGCCAGGGTGTCGATGGCGACGCCGCACTTGCCGATCTCGCCGCGGGCCATGGAGCTGTCGGAATCGTAGCCCATCAGGGTCGGCATGTCGAAGGCGGTGCTGAGCCCGGTCTCGCCGTGTTCCATCAGGTAATGGAAGCGCCGGTTGGTATCCTCGGCACCGCCCATCCCGGCGAATTGCCGCATGGTCCACAGGCGGCCGCGATACATCGTCGGCTGCACCCCGCGGGTGAAAGGAAATTCGCCGGGGTTGCCGAGATCCCGCTGGTAATCGAGGGCACGGATATCGGCAGGGGTATAAAGCCTGCCGATCTCCAGGTTGGAGACCGTGGTGAAGGCCGGCAGCCGCTCGGGGTTCCGGGCCGTGGCCCGGACGTAGAGCTCATCCCACGACCGATTGCGCGCCTCGACGGCATGTATCTTATCCGGGGAGAACATGTTTTCCTCCTCCTACTGATTGAGAATCTGCCGGGCGATAACCAGGCGCTGGATTTCCGACGTACCTTCATAGATGGTCGTCACCCGGACATCACGATAGAAACGCTCGATGGGGTATTCGGCAGTGTAGCCGTTGCCGCCGAGAATCTGGATCGCCTTGTAGCAGGCGCGGTTGGCCGCCTCCGAGGCCCACAGCTTGCCCATGGACGCCTCCTTGGAAAATGGTTCCTTGCGCTGTTTCAGATATGCCGCCCGGAGTACCAGTAACTGGCCGCTCTCAAGCTCGGTATAGCTGTCCGCGAGCTGCCACTGGATGGCCTGGAAGTCGGCGATGGGCCGACCGAACTGGTACCGCTCGCGGGCGTAATCACGGGCATAATCCACTGCCTCGAGACCAATGCCGACGGCCAGTGAGCCGATGCCGATGCGGCCGCCGTCAAGGGCCATAAGGGCGATCTTAAGCCCGTCGCCCTCGGCGCCGAGCAGGTTTTCCGCCGGTACCAGGCAATCCTCGAGGATCAGCTCGTTGGTGGACGAACCCCGCTGACCCATTTTTTCTTCGGCCTTGCCGATGGTGAAGCCGGGGGTGTCATGTTCCACCAGGAAGGCACTGATGCGGCGGCTCCGCGGCCCCCCGCGGTCGGTGATCGCCCAGACCACGAATACCCCGGCATACTCGGCGCTGGTGATGTAGAGCTTGCTGCCGTTGAGGCGGTAAAACTCACCTTCGCGCACCGCCTGAGTCTTCATCCCGGCGGGATCGGAACCCGCCATGGACTCGGTGAGACCGAAGGCGCCGGCGGCGAAGATACCGCTACAGATGGGCGGCACGTACTTCCGCTTCTGTTCCTCACTGCCGAAGGCGCAGATTACCTCGGCCACCATGTTGGTCACCGACATGGTCACCGCGGTGGAGGCACAGGCGCGACCGACCTCGGTCATCGCCAGGCTGTAGGGCACCACCCCGACCTCGGCACCGCCGTATGCCGCCGGGATATTCATTCCCATGAGGCCGAGTTCGGCCATTCTGGCCAGGCTGCCGAGATCCATGCGGTGTTCGCGGTCGAGTTCCGCCGCCTTCGGCTTCAGCTCCGCCCCGGCGAAATCGCGCACCATATCGCGGACCATCTTTTCATCGTTGGTCAGAGAAAAATCCATTACCCCTCCCACTCGGCACGGTATCCAGATCGGCACGGTCTGGCGTGGGGCCGGGATGCCTGTGGCATCCCGGCCCCACGCCGGACCATACGTGCGGATGATGGCTTCGCAACCAAACCCCATCATCTTCACGGCGCTGCCGGCCGCGTCATCCGACGTGAGGTAACGCCGCCTTCTTCAGCAGGAAAGCGCCACGAATCCGGACAGGCGATTAATCATCCGTCCCGGCTGCGCCATCCCATTTCGGCGCATTTTGGCAGTTGTTACGGTTCCATCGGAGATGAACCGGTCGACAAATATATCAGTTGCCGGTCACTTCCTTGAGCTTGGTGATCAGCTCCGGCAGCACCTTGTAGAGGTCGCCCTCGATACCAAAATCGGCGACATTGAAGATATTGGCTTCCGGATCCTTGTTCACCGCAACGATGCATTTGGAGGAACCCATGCCGGCGAGATGCTGGATAGCGCCGGAAATACCGCAGGCAACGTAAAGGTTCGGACTCACCACCTTGCCGGTCTGTCCCACCTGATACTGGTGCTCACGCCAGCCGGCGTCAACCGCGGCGCGGGAAGAACCCACCGCGGCGCCGAGCGCATCGGCAAGCTGCTCGATGATCTCGAAGCCTTCCGGCTTGCCGAGGCCGCGGCCACCGGAGCAAATGACATCGGCTTCGGTCAATTCCGGCCGGTCGCCGCCGGAGACCACCATCTCCTTGAGGGTGGTGCGGGAAGCAGGGATATCGGCGGCGAAATCGCTTACCGCGCCGGCGCCGGCCTGTTCCGCGGCGGCGAAGACATTGGGCCGCAGGGTGGCGATCTTCACCGCGGACTTCACCTTGTAGGTCGCCAGGGCCTTACCGGCGTAAACCGGGTGAACAAAACTGAAATCACCGTCGGCATAATCGATCTTGACGCAGTCGGGTACCAGACCGGCATCGAGCCGAGCCGCTACCCGGGGCGCCAGATCCTTGCCGATAGCGCTGTGGCCCAGCAGCACCAGCTCCGGATTCTCCTGCTGGAGATAAGCGGCAAGCACCGCGGCATAGGTCTCGGTGGAGTAATCCTTCAACGCATCGTTGTCGACCACGGCGATCTCGTCGGCGCCGAAGGTCTTGATCTCATCCGCCAGACCGGCAACGCCGCTGCCGGCAAGCAGTACCTTGAGGGTGGTGCCGGCGGCCGCCGCCAGGCGCTTCCCTTCACTCACCACCTCGGTGGCAATCTTCCGGAGGGCTCCCTCCCGCTGTTCGGCAAACACTACTATACTCATGGTATCATCCTCCCTTAGATAACCTTGGCTTCGTTCTTCAGCAATGTGACCAGTTCAGCCACAACGTCGGCGACTTCGCCCTTGAGCACTTTACCCGCCTGACGTGCCGGCGGCAACTCGACATTGACGATTTCGGTCTTCGGGGCGACGTCATCGGCGCTGAGTCCAAGATCGCCGAGGCCCACCACCTTCAGTTCCTTGCGCTTGGCCTTCATGATCCCGGGCAGCGACGGATAGCGTACCTCGTTGAGCCCCTTCTGCGCCGAGAACAGCGCCGGCAGCTGCACATCGAGAATTTCGCTGCCACCATCGACCTCACGCCTCACCGTCGCCGAACCGTCGCCAATCTCCAGTGCAGTGATGACGTTGGCCTGGGGCAGATCCAGCTTTTCCGCCAACCGTGAGGGCACCGCCGAAGCACCATCGTCAACCGCCTGATTGCCGCAGAGGATGACATCGTATTCCATGTCGGCCAGCAACTTCCCCAGAGTGACGGAAACGCTGGCACTGTCGGCCTTTCCCAGCGCCGGATCCTGCACCAGCACGGCGCGGTCGGCACCCATGGCGAGGCAGTAGCGCAGCGCCTCCTGGGTCTTGTCGGTACCGACGGAAACCACCACCACCTCGCCGCCGTTCTTCTCCTTCAGCCGGATGGCTTCTTCAACGGCGTATTCATCGTAAGGGTTGAGGATCAGGTTCACCCCCTGATCCGATACCTGGCCGCCGCTGACGGCGATCTTGGCCTCGGTATCGAACGTCTGCTTGATACATGCTACGATATTCACGTTTCTACCTCCTTAACCTCTGATGTTCGGTTCTACCTTCGACCATTGAGTATGCCTGTTTCCCGGCGCCGGCATCGGCGGTCGACATCCCCGACCCCGGGCTCCTGTGCCTAACGCAGAATATTGTGGGCGATTACCAGCCGCATGACCTCACTGGTGCCCTCATAGATCTCGGTGATCTTGGCGTCGCGGAAATAACGCTCCAGCGGGTAGTCGGTGGTATAGCCGTAGCCGCCGAGAATCTGGATCCCCTTGGTGGCGGCCTTCATGGCGACCTCGGAGGCCATCAGCTTGCCCATCGCCGCTTCCTTGCTGTAGGGCAGCTTGTTGTCCTTCAGCCACGCCGCCCGATGCACCAGCAGGCGTGCGGCCTCGTACTCGGTGGAGAGGTCGGCGATCATCCACTGGATTGCCTGCAGTTCGGCGATGGGTTTGCCGAACTGAACCCGCTCCTTCGCATAGGCGGTAGCGTCCTCGATGGCTGCCCGGGCGATGCCCAGCGCCTGGGCGGCGACCCCGATGCGGCCGCCGTCGAGGGTGATGAGGGCGATTTTGAAGCCCTTACCCTGTTCACCGAGAAGATTATCCTTCGGGATGCGGCAGTCCTCGAACACCAGCTCGGCGGTGGAAGAACCGCGGATGCCCAGTTTATCCTCCAGGGTGCCGATGGAAAAGCCGGGGTTGTCGAGGTCGACAATGAAAGCGGAGATGCCCCGGTGTCCCTTCGCTTTGTCGGTGCTGGCGATGAGAACGCAGTAATCCGCCTCACCGCCGTTGGTGATGAAGATCTTGCGGCCGTTGATAACCCATTCGTCGCCGTCGAGTACCGCGGTGGTCTGGACGTTGGCGGCGTCGGAGCCGGCATTGGACTCGGTCAGGCCAAGGCAGCCGAGCTTGCGGCCGCTGGCCATGTCGGCGAGGTATTTCTTCTTCTGCGCCTCGGTGCCGAAAAGCTTGATCGGCTCGCAGGCGAGGGAGTTGTTCACCGACATGATGATGCCGGTTGAGGCACAATGCCGGGATATCTCCTCGATAGCGATGGCATAGCAGATATTGCTCATCCCGGCACCGTCGTATTCCGGTGCCACGGTGACCCCCAGCAGTCCGAGTTCACCCATCTGCTTCACCGTTTCGGCGGGATACTTGTGTTCCCTGTCAACTTCCTTGGCCCGGGGTTTCACCGTTCTCTCGGCAAAGTCACGGGTCATCTGCAACATCATACGTTCTTCGTCGGAGTAGGAAAAGTTCATCGCTAGCCGCCTTTATCTGTGTTTCAGAAACATGATGGGGCCGTAATCATTGCCGGAAAGCGCCGAAACGGGACGGCGCAGCGGGGGCGACTGATCAATCACCCCGGTGGCCGATGCGCGGCGGGTGGAACTCGGGGAATGCAACGCGCATGGACATACGCCGCCCCGAGTGGCTCAAGCCGCGGAGCAACAAAGAGGATAACGTTGTTGAAGCTTTCAAGCACGGAACACTCAATAGGTATAAAAACCGCGGCCGCTCTTGCGGCCGAGGAAGCCGGCGTCAACGTACTTCTTGAGCAGCGGGCAGGGACGGTACTTGGAGTCGCCCAGCCCCTGGTGCAGAACGTTCATGATCGCCAGGCAGGTATCCAGCCCGATGAGGTCGGCCAGGGCCAGGGGACCCATGGGATGGTTCATCCCGAGTTTCATTACGGTATCGATGTCCTCGGGCTTGCCGACGCCCTCGTAAAGGCAGTAGACCGCCTCGTTGATCATCGGCAGGAGGATGCGGTTGGCAATGAAGCCGGGATAGTCGTTGGCTTCGCAGGGTGTTTTGCCGAGCTTCGCCGACAGGTCGCGAACCGCGGTGAAGGTCACCTCGTCGGTGGCCAGGCCGCGGATCACTTCTACCAGCTTCATCACCGGCACCGGATTCATGAAGTGCATGCCGATCACCTTCGTCGGCCGTTTGGTGGCCGAAGCGATGCGGGTAATGGAGATGGAAGAGGTGTTGGACGCGAGGATGGTATGCTCCGGGCAGATTTCCTCGAGCTGGGAAAAGATGTCGAGCTTGATCTTCTCGTTCTCGGTCGCCGCCTCGACGACGACATCGGCATCCTTCATGGCGGCGAGATCGGTGGTGGTGCGGATGCGGCCCAGGGTGGCATCCATGTCCGCCTGCGGCAGTTTACCCTTGTCCACCGCGCGCTGGAGATTTTTGCTGATGGTCTCCATGCCGCGTTCTACAAACGGCGCGGCGATATCGTGCATGATTACCTCGAGACCGGCCGCCGCCGCCACCTGGGCGATGCCGTTCCCCATCTGGCCGGCACCGACCACACCGAAGATCTTTATTTCAGCCATGATTCCATCCTCCTCGACGATCCGTAAAGGTACCCGATTCATTCCCCGCCGCGGCGGGAACCAATTGTGTGTCCAGCGGCCGGTACCGTTACCGTGCCATCCGTTTTCGGGGCGGCCACCGATAACCGCGCCACCGCTATCAAATACCGATCAAGGTGTAGGGGCGACCCTTGCGGTCGGCCCGGTGAAGTAGCAACAATGTTTCGGAAATCAGGGGCGTTCCACCACCATCGCCGCGCCCTGACCACCGCCGATACACAGCGACGCAAGACCGCGACGAGCGTCGTTCTTCTCCAGCGCCGTCAGCAGGGTGACAAGGATGCGGGCGCCGCTGCAGCCGATGGGATGGCCCAGTGAGATACCGCTGCCGTAGATGTTGGTCCTGTCCAAATCGAGATCCAGCTCCCGGACGCAGGCCAGTGCCTGGGAGGCGAAGGCCTCGTTGAGCTCGAAATAATCGATATCGGCGAGGGAAAGGTCGAGCTTTTTCATCAGCTTGCGGATGGACGGGATGGGCCCGAGGCCCATGTATGCCGGGTCGATGCCGCCGAAATCATAGCCGCGGACCACCGCCTTGACCTCCAGCCCCATGGCCTCGGCCCGCTCCCGGGACATGAGCAGCAGCGCCGCGGCGGCGTCATTGATGCCCGAGGCGTTGCCGGCGGTCACCGAGCCGCCCTTCTTGAAAGCGGTGGGTAGTTTACCCATCTTCTCCAGGGTGGTATCCATCGGCCGCTCGTCGGTGGCAAAGGCGATGGGGTCCTTCTTGCGCTGCGGCACCATCACCGGCACGATCTCGCCGGCGAACACCCCACTGTTGATGGCCGCCATTGCCCGCTGATGGCTGGTGCAGCCCAGTTGGTCCTGGTCCGCGCGGCTGATACCGTAGAGTTCGGCAATGTTTTCCGCGGTTACCCCCATGTGGTAGCCGTAGAAGATCTCCCAGAGGCCGTCATGAACCATCAGATCCACCAGTTCAGCATTGAACATCCGCGCTCCCCAGCGGGCCTTGGGAAAAGCGTAGGGAATCTGGCTCATGTTCTCCATACCGCCGGCGATGATCACCTCGGCATCACCGGCGGCGATGGCCTGGGCGCCCAGAGCCACCGCCTTGAGACCGGAGGCACAGACCTTGTTGACCGTGTAGGCGCCGGATTCCTTGCTGATTCCAGCCCGGATGCAGGCCTGGCGGGCAACGTTCTGCCCCTGACCGGCGCCCACCACGTTGCCCATGATCACCTCGTCAACCTGCACCGGCTGCAAGGTGTCATCCCAGGAACTGTACTGGTCGTCGACCCCGCAGGCCAGCCCCTTGAGCCTGTCCGGGGTAGCGACGGCAAACCCTTCGCCGGCCGCGGGACGCAGGCGGGCACGCTCCATGACGCCACGGATGACCGTCGTGCCGAGGTCGACCACCGGGATATCTTTGAGGCTGCCGCCGTAACTGCCGATGGCCGTACGCACGGCGCTGACAATCGCCACTTCCTTCATCTTCCGACTCCTTAGACGTTGGCGCGGGGTTCCCCGCCAGGTTCAGTTATGCCGACGACCCGCAACGCCAGCGCACATTCGCCGGCCGGTTACGGTGCCATCCTGCGGTCTGCAATGTATGTATAACTATGCGCCGTCCGAATCCGGTCGGAGTGTCCCGGCCGACTTCGGCAGCGGATACCACGGGATATACTCAGGGAGCAATACCGGGATCAGTTCAATTCCAGGGGGTTTCCTTCGCAGAATGTTCAGTCATTCGTCAGCCAAGGTTCTCGACGATCATCGTCACGGCTTCACCGCCGCCGAGACACAAAGAGGCCATGCCGAAACGTTTGCCGCGATCCTGCAGGGCGTAGAGCAGGGTGGTCAGCACCCGGGCGCCGGAACAGCCGATGGGATGACCGAGGGCCACCGCACCGCCGTGAATATTGACTCGCTCCATGTCGATGCCTAAAACCTTGATCACCGCCGCCGTAGAAGCCGCGAAGGCCTCATTGATCTCGTGCAGATCGATCTGACCCAGTTCCATCCCCGCCTTCTTCAGCACCTTGGGGATGGATTGCATCGGCGCCACCAGGACATCCTCCAGCACCACCCCGGCCGACCCCTGGGCGACGATACGCGCCATAGGGGTGCAGCCAAGCTCTTCGGCCTTGCGGCGGGACATTACCACCACTGCGCTGGCACCGTCACTGATCTTCGAGGCGTTCCCGGCGGTCACCAGGCCATCCTTCTTAAAGGCCGGCCGGAGCTTCGCCAGCGCCTCCAAAGTTGTCGCCCGCGGCCCCTCGTCCGCGGTCACCTGGTAAGGATCACCCCGGCGGGGGATAACGGTCAGCGGCAGGATCTCACGCTTGAACGAGCCCGCTTCATGTGCCGCCAGCGCCTTGGCATTGGAATCGATACTGAACCGGTCCATATCCTCGCGGGTGACATCGAATTTTGCACTCACCAGTTCGGCGGTATAACCCATGTGAAAATCATTGACCACGTCCCACAGGCCGTCATGCACCATGCCGTCGACCAGCCCGACGTTGCCCATGCGGGTGCCGTTACGGGAATTTTCGAGGTAATGCGGCACGTTGCTCATACTCTCCATGCCGCCGGCGACAATCACCTCGGCATCGCCGCACTTGATCGCCTGTTCCGCCAGCATCACCGCCTTGAGCCCGGAACCGCAGACCTTGTTGACGGTGATCGCGCCGCCCGCCATCGGCAGCCCGGCCCTGATCATCGCCTGCCGGCCGGGGTTCTGGCCGAGGCCGATGGGTACTACGTTACCCATGATAACCTCGTCAACCGCTTCCTTGCCGATGCCGGCCCGTTCGATGGCCGCGGTGATGACCATGGCACCCAGTTCGGTCGCCGTAAAAGAACGCAGGCTGCCGAGAAAGTTGCCGATGGGGGTGCGCACCGCGCTGACGATCACCACTTCATCCATTGTCACTTTTCTCCATGCTTGAAATCTGATGGCGTCGTAAAAAGTCTCTATCTGCTGCGCTGCGCTGCATCCTTCGTCGTTGCGGCGTACTCTCCCTACGCCTCCTCCTCAGGTTGTGCGAGCCGTGCAGCTGGAGCTTGTTACGGAGCCATCCCGTTTTCGAGTTGTTACGAGTTTGTCAAATCTGGTTTTTATAAAGAATCAGGTGTACCGGGTTTCGGGCCGGATCATTCGACGAACCGCCGAATATGCCTCACCATCGGATGTTTGCTGCGCGCCGCGAATTCGAAGCCGCCACGGTGCCGTCCCTTTTCAGCGTCTTGCGGGTGAGGTTACGGTGTCATCCCTTTTCAACGTCTTGCGGCATTTGGTTCGGTTTCGCCGACCCCAGGTGTCCGCGGTGGTCACGGCAATATGGATAACGCCCGGTATCCCGCCGGCCGCTATCCGGCATTTCGCCCGACAACCAGCCTGTCTTCGTGCTTGTATATGCGATGGTCCTACTCTGCAAGCATTTTTTCCGGTACGTCGGTCAGCTTGACGTAATGACACTGGTCACAACGATCATCACGACGGTCCTTCACATGACATTCGCCGGTAAAACAGCCGTGCATCCGCGGCCGGTTGGTCTCGACGGAATACTTGTCGTGGGTAACGGAATAGTGACAGACCAGACAGTTGTCGATCTTCACCTTCTCACCCTTGAAATGTTTTTTGTGGGAGATCTTGACGATCTTCGTCTTCTTCTGCCCATCCAGCTGCGCCGGAATATCGGCATGGCAACGGATGCAGTTGTCGTTGATCCGCTCGCGATCGGCAAGGAATTTTTCCGGGATCACCAGGCTGCGGTAATGATTGAAGAGCGAATCGTCAGCCGCGGGAAACGCACCCCGATGCCGGCTGTGGCACTCATAGCAGGTCACGGTGGTCGGATGCGTCCGGGACCGGGCCCACTGACCGTGAATGACCGGATGGCAGGACCGACACAACTGGTCATCGGTATTGGATACCCGGGCGACGGCAAAAAAACCGATCGTGGTCGCGGTCAGGATGAGAACCACCAGCGAGGTCTTCAGCCATACCGGCAGATCCTTGACAAAAGAAACGTCGATCTTCATCTGCTTTCCTCTCTTACACTCGCTCACGCAACCGGCTGCGTGCTAGCCCTTGCGAATCCTGACCAGCGGTTCAATCACATGCACCCCCGGCACCTGCGGCAGCTTCCGGCCGGTGACCAGCGGATTGGGGTGGGTACCATTTCCCTGCCGGTGCCACCACAACGGCTCGCAGGGATCCCAGCTTCTGAGCCGGAAGGTGAAGGGCTGAAAAAGAAACATCTTGCGGCTCACCAGTTCCCTGGTCATGGGATCGTGCTCGGCAATGGGCTGAGCCTCGGCGACCCGTCCGCCGCATTCATGCCCGTGGCCGACGGCCATGGCGGCGCAACCGGGATGCAAGGTCTCCGTCAGCCAGACCCGGGCCTTGACACTGCCGTTCGTGGTTATCAACTGCACCGTATCACCGTCGGCAATACCGAGCCGGCGGGCCCGACGAGGATGGATCATGACCGGGTTGTCGTGCCGCAGTTCAGCCAGGTAGCGGCAGTTGGCGGTCTGGGAATCGAGCACATGCCAGGCGAAGGGAATGAGAACGAAATCATCACTGTCGAGCGGCTTGATCCCGGTCGCCCGGCCGCCGGTCAGCTGCAGGCCGACCGCATGCCGTTTCACTTCCGTTGCTGCCGGCAGGCGGCAGAAACCGTTGCGCTTGAGATACTCAAGCCCGCCGAGAGCGGCGATGCCGGGAATGGTGATAACCAGGCTGCGCAGATATTCGTCCACATACTCGTGGACGAAGGGACCGTCGATGCGTCCCAGACGCCGCCCCAGGTCGAGGGCCACCTGGTTGAATTCACGACTTTCCGCCACCGGGGCCAGGGATGGTTCGAACAGTTGCAGCTTTTTGATCTTCGCCTTGCGCAGCAGGAGGATCTCGTCCGTCGGCCGTGCCACCGGCTGCCGCAGGGCCAGACAGGTGGAGCCGTCCTCAAGCCGACGGCTGAACAGCCCCCAGGACTCGAGTTCCGTCGCCGCCGGCAGAACAAGATCGGCATACCGGCTGGTTTCAGTGATGTGGGTGTCGATGGCGACGTGAAAGTCGACCCGCTGGCGGTGGCGGAAAAAGATCTCCGGCGCGGTGCCGGCGAAGGCGTCGAACACCGGGTTGGCCATGCAGGTCATCACCGTCCAGGTGGAACCGCCGCGACCGCCCTGCCCGGCGAAGAACCACTCGGGGGTCACCGCGGTTGCGGCCGAAACCGCCGGGGCGGTCCCGGGAAGCCGTCCACTATCCACCGTAATGCCGCCGGGCCCTCCGTCATGGGCACCGGCAAGGACGTTCAAGAGCTCGATGGCCATGGCGTCATCCCAGCCACCGGCGGTCTGAAATACCTCGTCGTCATAGATTACCACCGCTGGACGCCGATGCCACAACTGCCGGGCCAGATGGCGTAACTGCTGTTCCGTAATGCCGGCGGTGCGGACGACGGTGGCGGAATCGCAGGCCGCCAGGGTCGAGATCAGGCTGCCCGCTGCAAGACCGGCATCCTTCAACCCCTTGCGGCTGTACCAGCCCTCGGCGAGCATTATGTTCGCGATGGCGCGGGCGACGTCACCGTAGTACCGCGGTTCCACCGGATACCAGCACCGGCTGCGACCGCCGGTCTGCGACAGCCGGCCGGCGACGGTCTCCAGGTGCATGGCATTGTCCCGCATGGACTCGTTCAGCGCCTGGACCTCGGTAACGAAGGCATCGCCGGTACGCAGAGGATCGGCGGCGAAATTGAGTACGAACCGGCAGTGGCGAAAATCGCGCCGGAGGGTTTCGCCGCCCAGCACCTGACGGTAGAAGCGCCGGCGTACGGCCGAGCGGTGACAGTCGATGCGGGCGGCACCGGGAAAGAGACCGATGAACGGCTCCGTCAGCAGTTCGTCCCGGCCGGCGAAAAATGCCAGCGGGGCATTGCTGTCCTTCGCCGCCGCGGCTTCGAGCCGCGGCCGGAGGAGGTCATAGGCCGCTTCCCAGCTTATCTTTTTCCACTTGCCGTGGCCCCGGTCACCGTCGCGCATGATCGGGGTCAGTACCCGGTCAGGATCGTAGAGGCGATCGAGTTGGCCGTAGGCCCGGGCGCAGAGTTTGCCGTTGGCCACCGGGTGCCCCGTCTGGCCGAGCAGCATCACCACCCGATCGCCTTCTCGATAACTCATCAGGCCGCAATGGTTGTCACACATGGTACAGGCAGTGGGCCGGGGGTTCCGGTGTTTCCGGGTAACCTTGGCCGACTGTTCGTTCCACGGCTTGCGCTGCACCTCGGCCAACCTGAGCCGGTCCGGGAAGATCAGCGCCGGAGCGCCGGCCGCACCGAGTTTCAGGAAGTTTCTTCGATCGAGCTTCACACCTGCCTCCTGTTCCGCCGCCATCTACATGAGGGGGATGGCCTGGCCGCCGTAAACCGTTACCACCCGCATGATCAGGATGCCGATCATGTTCATGATAGCCGCCAGAACCAGTATCGTATTGTTTTCCCGCAACCGGGGGGTCAGGACAATGATCATCGGAATCACCTTGCCCACCAGGTTCTCCATCACCACAAAGAGGAACGACATCCGGCCGAAGAGCATGAAATGAGCCACTTCCTGGGCCTCCAGCTTGGAGTAGAGCAACACCGTGTAGTCACTGAAAACGAGGAACAGATCCACCGCCAGCAGCCAGCCGAGGATTTTGGCCAGAGTGCGGATCAGCGGCAGGTTGATCTCCCGGCTCGCGGTGAAAAAGTAGTCGCGAATCATGATCAAAAGGATCATCATCGAGATCCCCGAGACCATCGCTGAAAAGAGGAAAACGGTGGGCATCAGGGCGGTGTTCCAGTAGTCACGGGCGACGCCCAGCGCCAGGATCCAGCCGGTGTACCCGTGTACCGACAGCGCCAGGGGGATGCCGATGGTGCCGAAGAACTTCGTCCATTTCTTGTTCCCCTGGAACATGAAGATGCCGTAGACGATGGAGTTCAGCGGGTAGAGACAGAGCAGGAAGGCGCCGTAGGTCATGGATGAAACCGGGTTCAGGTAGACGAAGTGGTTCCATACCGATTTGATCGGCCAGCCCACCTGCATGAGCAGGAACTGGGGCGCCAGGAGTAGGAGCAATACCGCCGCCACCACACCGATCTTGCCCGCCGGTTTGAACTGTTCAAAGCCGAAACCGTAGGACAGGGTCGAAATCATGAACGAACCGGCACTGAGCCCCGTACAGTAGAAATAGAAGGAGATCAGAAACGCCAGGGTCGTCTGATAGTGCACGTCATAGACTATTTGTCCCATACGAGTTCAACCTCCCGCTTGATTTCCATGGTCGCCTGATCCAGGCCGATGTAATACACCTGCGGGTCGGTACCCATATCCACCTTGAGCGCCTGCACCGACCGGGTTTCCCGAAGGCGGGTCACTTCGCTCTCCGGATCGTTGAGATCGCCGAATATCCGCGCACCGGTGGGACAGGCCTCGACGCACGCCGGCAGCAGGCCCTCCTCGATCCGGTGGTAACAGAAATCGCACTTGTCGACCATGCCCTTCTGGGGGTGGACATAGCGCACCTCGTAGGGACAGGCGGCCATGCAGTAGCGGCAGCCGACGCAGCGGTGGGGATCGACCATGACGATGCCGTCCTCGCGCTGATACGATGCCTTCACCGGACAGACCTTGACGCAGACAGGATCGGCACAGTGGTTGCACAGGGTCGGCCGGAAGGCGCGGACAACGTGGGGGTAACGCCCCTTCTCGATCTCCTTGACCCAGGTGCGCCAGAGACCCAGAGGCACGTCGTTCTGATACTTACAGGCGATTTCACAGGTATGGCAGCCGATACAGCGATCGATATCGATCACCATTCCCCAGCGCGGGCCGTCAGTCTGATGCTTGGTAGTGGACATGCTTCGCATCCTCTCGTCGAAGAATTACCTATTCACCCTCATTTTCCTGCCGGTAATAGGCGGCAATGCGGCGCAGCCCGGCATAGCCCCCCCAGAGCAGTACGAGGGTCAGCAGACCGGCGACCAGAAAACCGTAGAAATTGCGGATCATCCAGGTGCCGAACTGATTGTCATGGTCGGGAAACAGATGAAAATGGCCGAAGGCGATGCCGGCCGGCTGGATCTTCTTGTCGTGACAGCGCTGGCAGGGAGCGTTGCTGAGTTTCTCCTCCCCATGGGCCGCGGCCCCCTGGTGGCAATCGACGCAGGCATCACGGGTGAAGCTGTAACGCAGGTCGGCCTTCCGATGCGCCTGCACCCGGAATGAGGCCAGCTTACCGATCATCCCGGCGGGAAGCCGCTCCTGGTGACAGCGGCCACAGGTTGCCTGCAGATTGTCGGGATGAACCGTCGAGGCGGCGTCGCGTTTGCCAAGGGGATAATGGTTGGTATGACAGTCCTGGCAGTCGGCCGCATCGGGTTTGCCGGCCAGCAGCGCCTTGCCGTGTTCGCCGTTCAAAAAGGTGTTGCCGACCAGCTTTTCCTTCGGGATCTTTATCCCCCGGGCGGTGAGCCGTTTCCGGGCGTTGTACGGGTAAAGCCCGTCGATGTCGGAATGGCAGGCCATGCAGTTGGGTCTGGGATAACCGGCCCGCAGATGGGACTTGTTATCCGCCCCCTCGTGACAGTCGAGACACACCAGCTTTTTCCCGTGCAGGGTGTCCATGAACCTGTCACGGTCGATGAACAGCGATTTGGCCGAACCGTCCAGCGCGCCGCCGGCCAGGGCCACTTCCTTATGGCACTTGAAGCAGTCCTCATTGGTCAGCCGGTCACCCGGCACCCGCACCGCCGCGTTATCATCCGGCGCCGACGGCATGCCGACGGCCGTTGCCGGCCGGACTGCGAGCAGCATACCGAACACCAGCAGCAGGACCCCTGCTGCACGGAGTTTCATCCCGTTCGTTCCTCGCTTCGCATCTTTCATCGCTGGGCCCCTACAATCACGCTTCAATGGAACGTTCAACCAGTTCAATGATATCGTAAACCTTGACATCCTCATCCCGGCCGTGGGTTTTC
This sequence comes from Candidatus Anaeroferrophillacea bacterium, assembly GCA_016933675.1. Taxonomy (GTDB): domain Bacteria; phylum Desulfobacterota; class Anaeroferrophillalia; order Anaeroferrophillales; family Anaeroferrophillaceae; genus JAFGAM01. The sequence continues at coordinate 4,781 of JAFGAM010000126.1, read as the reverse complement.
ATACCGTCCTCGAACATCACCATACAGAATGGACAGGCAGTGGCGGCAATGCGGGCGTCGGTGGCCAGGGCCTGGGCGGCACGCTCGTCGTTGATACGCTTGCCGATGGTTTCCTCCATCCACATGCGACCGCCGCCGGCGCCGCAGCAGAAGCCGCGTTTGTGATGGCGTTCCATCTCCGTCAGCTTGAGGCCGGGGATCTGCCTGAGGATCTCTCGCGGCGGCGCGTAGACCTCGTTGTAACGGCCGAGATAGCAGGAATCGTGATAGGTCACCCGCTCCGAGAGCGGCCGGGTCAGATTCAGACGCCCCTCCCGCAGCAGTTCGGCCAGCAGCTCAGTATGATGAAGAACTTCAAAATCGCCGCCGAAATCCTTGTAATCTTTCTTGATCGTATTGTAACCATGGGGACACATAACGACCACCCGCTTAACCCCGTAACCGTTCATGATCTCGACGTTTTCCATCGCCATCGTCTGGAAAAGGTACTCGTTGCCCATCTTGCGGGCGGAGTCGCCGCAACACTTCTCCTCGGTACCGAGGATGCCGAACTTGATCCCGGCGTGCTGCAGAATTTTCACCATCGAGCGGGCAACGCGCTTGTAGCGGTCATCGAAGGAGCCGGCGCAGCCGATCCACAGGAGAATATCGACGTCGGCATCCTCGCTCAGGGTCCTGACGCCAAGGTCATCGCACCACTTGGCGCGGTCGGCCCAGCCGATACCCCAGGGGTTGCTGTTGTTCTCCATATTCTTGAACACCGTCTGGCACTCGGCCGGAAAACGGCTTTCCATCAGCACCAGGCTGCGGCGCAGATCGACAACCTTATCGATCTGCTCGACGTGCATCGGGCACACCTCCATGCAGGCGCGGCAGGTGGTGCAGGACCAGATCTCGTCCTCGGTGACATAGCCGCCGATAAGCGACCGCTCCTCGTCCGGCAGGCCCCAGGAGATGTCTTCGCCGGCGGCCTTGCACTGCCTGATGGTCGCGGCCTTGTCGTAGAGCGCACCGCGGATATCCTGAACGAGTTTTTTCGGCGACAGGGGTTTTTCGGTCAGGAAGGCGGGACAATTATCCTGGCAGCGGCCGCAGCGGATACAGGCATCGCTGTCCATAAGCTGTTTCCAGGTGAACTGGTGGACGTGGGAAACCCCGAAGGTCTCGGAGTTCTCGATATCGAGGGCAGTCATCACCCCCTTGGGACGAAACGACTGATAATAGGTGTTCAGCACCCCGGTGACGGCGTGCAGCAGTTTGGTCCAGGGCAGAAAACCGACCAGGAGGATGACGGCATAGAAATGAAAACGCCAGACCCAGCGGATGGCGGCGGCGTCGAACTTCGCCCCCAGCGGCGCGAGAACGGTGGCGAACAGGCTGCCCACCGGGGAAAACAGGCTGCCGCCGGGGAACACCACCGCGAGCCGCAGCCCCTCGACCACGAAACCGGTAATGAAGATCAGCGCCAGCCACAGGAGCAGGACAATATCCTCGGCACCGCGGCGATCCAGCCGGTCCGGCCGGGCGACATAACGGCGATAGAAAGCCATGCCGATTCCGACCAGTGCCAGGCCACCGATGATATCGAGCCCCAGAGAGACAAGTCCGGCCGCCACCGGGCCAAGGTCGAAGAAGTGGGCCTGGGCGAAGACCACGAAGACGAAGGGAACCAGAAAGCCGAAGAAGATGAACAGGTGCATGAAGCCGGGATTGCCCTCTTCAAGCAGCCGCTCATGGCCGAACACCGCCGCCCACATCCGGACAAACCGGCGACCCCGGTCTCCCGAACGATCCTCGGGTTCACCGACATGCCACAGCGACCATTTCCTGGCGATGCCGACAACGAGGAGGACGGCACACACCAGCAGGACCAGCACATCCAACGCGTTAAACATAACCTCTGTTCCCCTTACCTGCAACCAGCCTGCAATTCACATTCAGATGGGCGTTTTGGCCCCCCACCCCTCATACCTCAAGAAACAACCCCAGTAGCGGCACTGTAGCCGGAATAAATATACCAAATGCTGAATACGGTATACCGTCGTAGCAAGAAACAGACCATCACCGGAAGTTCCCGGCAGGATAAAATGAACCGTGATTCAACCGCGTCCGCTGTTCATCTAGCCCAACGTGACGCAGATGTCAAGCCTCCTGCCGACAACCGACATTTCAGTTAACGTAAACTGTGAAAGGGAAAAACAAAAAAAATTCTGCACGGCAAAAATCGGGCTATGACTAGCACGGAAACACGCCCCCTGTCAAGCCTTGTAAACTCCGCACCAAAAAGTATTTACCCAAGTAAATCAGTAACATATATGATGAACGTGAAATTAGTACCAAAAATGAAAGGTGTTTTACGATACCGCTTGCACTTATTTTTTCAAGAACATGAAGAAACCTCTGATACCGTCGGCACCGGCGGTCCACCGGGTTCCTGAACCGGTATCGGCATGACCGATGATCAATGACACCGAAACAACACCAATTCGATTACACCGTAGCCACCGGAAAATAGGGCGAGGTAGTGCGATGATGATTCAACCAGGGACGCGGGCAGGTTTCGCGAATCATGTCCCACCATCGACCGGTGAAACATAACCGCATGAAAGGCGGGAAATTGTTGCCAACCGCCACCAGGGCACCTGGATGCCACCGGCAGCATCCAGGTATCGTGCCCGTTACGCATCACGGCAACGGTGCAACCCTGGTCGGCAGGGGAAAAGGCCTTCCCGTACCTCAGAGGGTCGCGGGCTGATGTTCCGGACGAAGAAGATCAAAGACCGTCTTGACCGGATTGAAGGTCGGCAGGGGAACCTCGACGAACAGCGTGATCCAGCGGGCCATCGCCCCGTTCCAGAGGCCCGGATGCTCCAACGCCTTCAGGTCACGACCTCCAGCAGATTTGCGGGAAATGAAGGCGGTCGCCGGATCGACGAAACGGGACAGGTCGAACGGCCGGCCGCGGAAATCACGCAAACCGCAGACCAGATCCACCGGATTGAAATGGGTCGCGGCAAGCCAGGCGCATTCCTGCAAGTCGACGTCGTGGTCCACCTGGGCCGATTCAACGATCTGCGGCGTCACCCGCCCCTGCCCGTCGCGCACCCAGAAAGGGCCGCCGCCGGGCTCACCGTCGTTCTTCACCATGCCGCAGACCCGCACCGGACGATGCAACCGCTCGAACCAGAAAGCCGCCCGGGCGACGGTTCCACTTCCGGCCAGCGCCGCCGGCAGTTCGATACACCCGTAGCGCCAACCGCAGTCGGCGGCCCGGGCGACGACCGCCGCATCGTCGGGCTGTTCCTCAAGTTGCCGCAGCAACGGAAACACCTCGTCCTGGATCTCTACCAGCAGCCCGCCCAGGGCCTTCTTCCAGCGACAGGTTTCCGCCTTCAGCCGGTCGGGCACGACATTGTCGATATTTTTGATGAACACCAGATCGCCATGCAGTTTGGCGAGATTGATCAGCAGCGCCCCGTGCCCGCCGGGACGGAATACCAGCCGCCCTGCTTCGTCGCGGAACGGGCGGTTGTCGAGGTCCACGGCAATGGTGTCGGTGGACCGGTGCTGCTCGGAGAAATCAACCGTGAAGGTCGTCTCGAACGCGGCGCCAATCTCCGCTGTCGCCGCGGCGAGCGCATCGGCAAACCCAAGGCGGTGTTCGGGCGAGACAGTTAAATGGAGCGCCGCCCTCCCCTCCCGGTCACGAACGTAACCGGCGGCCTCCGCCAGGTGTTCGGCCAGCGGCGTACGTATCCGGTCGCCGCAGCGGTGAAAGGGAATCAGCCCCTTGGGGCGGGAGGCGAGATCGAGACCGACGCCGGTAAGCACATGCTCCAGCACGATGTCCCAAAAACCATCACGGCGGCAGTGCTCCAGGTCCGTACCGGCCGCGACGAGGGAATTGCGTAAATCGTCGACGAAGGCGAATTCGTCAAGGTGGGTGAAGAAACGGACCACGTCAGCGCATGCGTCGTCCCGACGACAGGCCTCGGCGGTCAGCCGCGGCGCGTCCGGGCCGGCAAAACGGCCGCGGGTGGCAAGCAGCGACTTGAACATCCGCGTCGCCGCCCCCGAAGCAGGAACAAATTTCATTGCTCGCCCGCACGCCGCAGCGTTCTCATAACGTTCCGCAAGCCGCACCAGGTCGGGCTCATCCAGTTTCACGATGCCATCGCCGACGGTACAGGGCCGCACCAGTTCCGCCGGAGGCGGAGCCGCGGCAAACAGATCGAGCTGGCGTTGCACCTCCGTCAGTTCCAGTCCGTGGGCGGCGATCTGTTCGAGGTCAGCAGCGGAAAACAGCTCTTCAGCAGACATTGGTCGACTCCTTGACGGCAGCAGCGGACGGATGATGGATTGGCCCGTGCAGGGCCGCCGCGCCGCGAATCTGGAGGGGCGACCGGCCGGTCGCCCGTACTACCGTGCCATCCCGTATGGGCGCAAGTTGACATCGGTTACGGTTCCATCCTGCCCAAGTCTTGCACATCCTGCCGCATGACGCCACATTTTTTCGTTCCTCACTGCCCGAAGCAATCATTTCTCGGCCAACTCGGGATAGAGCCGGGCAATGCATTCGGGGCATATACCGTGGCTGAACTCGGCCTCGGAATGAGCGGGGATGTATTCCTCAATCCGGGTCCAGTAGCCCTGATCGTCGCGGATTATCTTGCAACAGGAACATACGGGCAAGAGGCCGGAAAGCTGCTTCACCTGCGCCAGACTTTTCCGGAGCTCCTCTACCAACCGGTGGTGCTGCTCTTTGAGGTGGTCTCGAATAG